>ONXT01000090.1 GCA_900321845.1 uncultured Bacteroidales bacterium
GGCCTGTGGAGTCCGAGTGTACTGCTGGAAAACAGAATAGTAAAGCCGAGAGAAAACGGATTTTCGCTTTCCTCATCATTGAATATCAACTACTTACAATCCGATGGGCGTTATCCGTTCACCATCTACTACGGTGGGGACAACGATAGCACCTCGTTGGAAAAGCGTTCCAACTCGGATGTGAAATCGATGAATATCGAGGGCAATCTCTTCTTTACCTTCGATTACACCACCCAGATGGATGTGAAGCTTTACTACTATCAGGCGGAACGCGGACTGCCGGGCGCGGTCATTTTCTACAACACCCATTCGCGCCAGCGGCTTTACGACCAGAACGCCTTCGGACAGGTTCATTTCTTGAAGCATTTCTTGAAAAATGTCGATTATCAGTTGAATGCGAAGTTCAATTATGCTTACGAACGATACTTTGACCCCGACTATCTGAATGCCGCCGGCTTTGTAGATAACCGCTATTTCCAACGCGAATACTACCTGTCGAACGGGGTTTCGTACCGGCCTCACAAAATTGTAAACCTGACATTGGTCAACGACTTGATTTTCGGCAATTTGACTGCGAATCTGCCGAATTTCATCCTGCCATCGCGCCTGCAGGTGCTCACGGTGCTGTCGGCGGCAGTGGACACGAGGTTTGTGCAGGCGAAGGCCGCACTGCTGCACACGGGGGTGGTCAACTGGGCGAAAAAGGGCGCCGCCGCCGACAATGTCAGTCGCTTCTCGCCCTCCGCGGGCATCTCCATCCGCCCGATGCTCTCGCAGGACTTCCACATCCGTGCATTCTACAAGAACATCTTCCGGCTACCTACATTTAATGATCTCTATTACAACGATTTCGGCAACCGAGACCTTCGTCCCGAGAACACGCACCAATTTGATTTGGGGCTGACATACGCGCGGTCGTTTTTGCATAAAAAAATGGGAATCTCCATCACCGTGGATGGCTATTACAATCGTGTGAAGGACAAGATCGTGGCGATTCCGAGCCGCAACCTGTTCACTTGGATGATGTTGAACTTCGGCGCGGTGAAAATTGCCGGCATGGATGCGAATTTGGTTTTTGATTACGAGATTATCAAGCAGTTGAAAATAAACATCGTAGGCAGTTACTCCTTGCAGCAGGCGGTAGATGTCACCGACCCCAAGAGCAACACTTACAGGCATCAGATTCCCTACACGCCGTTGCATTCCGGCTCCGCCTCGCTCACCCTTTCCACACCGTGGGTGGATGTCAGTTACACGGTGGTGGCGGCAGGCAAGCGCTATGCCTTGCAGCAGAACATCCCCGCCAACGAGCTGAAGCCATACAGCGACCACAGTCTCGCGCTGGCGAAAGACTTCGACGTGAAAGGGAAGGTGGTGCTGGGCTACAAGCTGGAACTGCTGAACCTCGCCAACCGCCATTACGAGATTGTACGCAGCTATCCGATGCAGGGGCGGAGCGTGCGGGGCACCCTTCGAATCGGGATCAAATAAGGAGACGGGCAACGTCTTAAGACCTTATTCGCTTTTTATCGCTTTCTGCATCAGTTTTGTTTTTCCGAGTTACTCTTCAGTTCGTCGATTTTCTTTTCCAGCTCCTCCAGTTTCTTCATCACATCGTCGTTGTTGTCGCTCACCATGGCATCGACAAAGATGGAGTTGATGAACGACATGCCGATGATGCCGCCGAGGATGAGGATGAACACGAAATAGAGGCGGATGAGCCCGCCGATGAGCGGTGTAGTGCCCGCGGCGATGGTGTCGGGGATGTCGTACCAGCCCTCCACGGTGCAGATGCGGAACACGGAGTAGATGGATTCGAGCGGGGTGGAGAAATACTGCGGGGCGATTTCCTTAAAAAGGCTACAGTTGAGCAGCCCGAAAATGACGATGATGACCAAGAAGCAGAGGAGGATGGCGTACGACTCGCGCATGGCCATCTTAAAAGCCTTCACGATCTGCGAAAAATTCGGGAAGAAGTGCAGCACACGGAAGAAACGGACCACCCGAAGCAGTCTGAAAATCAACAGTATGGACAAATCCATCATGCCCGTAGGCAGAAACGCCTCCACCAGCGATGGCAGCGACACGATGACCAAGATGCCGTCGAGCCGGTTCCAGCCGGAGTGCCAGTACTCCTTCGCCCCCAGCTTGATGTGCTTGACAATCATCTCGATAAGGAAAATCAAGGTGCAAGCAATGTCCAAACCCGTCAGTAAGGGTGTGTTTACACCGCTGATTTGCAAATAGATGACCACCGCATTCAGCAGAATGACGGCCAGGATGATTTTTTCGTTGAGGAAGATTTTTTCAATAATGTTTTTCATAGGGGGGGGATTGGGTTTGATTTATTTAATTATAGGGACAATGAAAC
>ONXT01000086.1 GCA_900321845.1 uncultured Bacteroidales bacterium
CGGGTTCACCTGATCTTTCACGTTCACCACATAGACGCACTTGTTCCAGATGCCGCCGTTGGCGGGCAATTCCGCCAGTTTGCGATAAGGCAGGTAGCAATAGCCATGATTGGCGAAACCCGTGCCGAAGGAGTTGCAGAAGATGACCGCCCCGACCTCCCAGTCGCGGATATCGACCACGCCGTCACCGTTGAGGTCGCGGTCGTTGGTGTATTGGCCGTCGCCGTTGTAGTCCCAGCAGATGGAGTCGTCGTAGCCGACGATGGTTTGGCCGTGGTTGACATTGGATTTGAAGTTGGGCACGATCCACATACCGGCTTGTGGGGTGCCTTCCGGAATCTGGCGCAGCATCTCCTCATTGCCATTGGGCACATGGGTGGAGTAGAAGTTGGCCAAGCCGCCATGTTCGTCGCCGCAGAGGTGGTTGTCGAGCCAGTGCTTCAATGTCAGCAGGCCCTCTTCCGAGTCGGTGGGAATGGCTAGGAATTCCACGATACGGTTCTGCATCGCCTTGTAGTAGAGGTTGTAGCCGGAAGCCCAGCGCAACGGGCCGCCCGTGTTGTACCAGCCGCCCCAGTCGGACACGTTGGGGGTTCCCGCCGTGCGAATCACTTCCCATGTGTCCAAGAAACTCACGCCCGTGTTGGCGCCGCCATTACAGAAATTCCATGCGAAATGGGACGGGTAGCGACGGTTGAGATTGTTGTTGTTGGTTCCCCTCCGACAATTCATTTCGTATGAAAAGGTATAGACGATACTGCTGGCTTGTCCGCATTCCAGTGCCGATTGCGAGTAGATGGGGGTCATGTAGGGAGTGGAAGCGGAATTGTCCACTTGGGCGGGGAGAGGACGGGCACGCTGAGCCGCTGTCAGCTTCAATGTCGGACAGGAGCGGAGTGCCGCCTCGTCGGCGGGCGACAAAATGGACTGCACGGAGACGTAATTGTCTGCGGGAACGATTTCCTGCGCTTTTGCACTCAAAATGGTGCAAAAAACAAGAATGAAATATGCTGCTTTTTTCACAAGATTGACAATTCTTAAAACGAATCGCAAAATTATAAAAAACTTGTAAAAGGCGGTAAATAGTTAGAAAAAAAATATGGCAGGTGGCAGGCGGTTACCCGTGCCTTACCGTCACTTCTCCGTTGATGCGGCTGATGAGTCCTTGCAGCACGTCGCCCGGACCGAACTCCACGAACTCGCTTGCTCCGTAGGCAACCATGTTTTGCACCGACTGTGTCCAGCGCACTGGATGCGTCAGCTGGTCTTTGAGGTTCTGTTGGATGACGGCGATGTCGGTGGTGCCTTCCGCCGACATGTTCTGGAAAACGGGGCAGGTGGGCACGTGGAATTGCGTGTTTTCAATTGCTTGGGCGAGCTCCTCCTGCGCGGAAAGCATCAGCGGGGAATGGAAAGCGCCGCCCACGTTAAGTTGCATGATGCGGCGGGCGCCGGCCTCGCGCAGCTTTTCCGTTGCCTTCGCAATGCCCTCAAAACTTCCGGAGATGACCAGTTGTCCCGGACAATTGTAGTTGGCTGCCACAACCACTTCATCCTCAATGGATTGGCAAATCTCCTCAATCTTCTTGTCATCGAATTTAAGGATGACGGCCATGGTGGAGGGATGTGCTTCGCAAGCCCGTTGCATTGCGGCCGCCCGATGAGCTACCAGCCGAAGCGCATCTTCAAAATCCAGCGCGCCATTGGCCACCAATGAAGAGAATTCCCCTAACGAATGCCCCGCTACCATATCCGCCTGCGGAATGTCCCGCGCGGAGAGATAGCTGATTACTGAGTGCAGGAAAATGGCGGGCTGTGTGACATCCGTCCTCTTGAGTCCCTCCTCCGTCCCGGAGAACATGATGTCGGTGATGCGGAATCCGAGAATGTCGTTGGCACGCTCAAACAAGTCTCGGGCAAAAGCGGACGCTTCGTACAACTCCTTGCCCATTCCGACATACTGCGCGCCCTGACCGGGGAAAACGTAGGCTATCATATTGCTGTGCTTAAATTTCGGGTTGCAAAAATACGATTTTTTTGGGAAAGAAATCGAAACAAAAATGTTGGAAATCCACCCCGATGAAAATTTGAAAATGTTTTTCATCGTCAGGTTTTTTTTATTATTTTTGCGCCCTTAAAATCAAGCTTAAAAATCAATCAATGAAAAAAATCTTTTCCCTTGTACTTCTTGCACTTTGTATCATCCCTTGCGGACTGCGTGCGGAAGGCATTCCCGCCGAACAGCTGGTCAGACTGGGTGTCACGGCTTATCAACAGCGTTCCCATTCCACTACCGACCCGGTGGTCAAACGCACTGACTTCTTTGTGGAAAACGGCGATACGCTTTTAGCCGTTCTCAGCTTTCAGAACGGCGGCTTCATCGTGATGAGCGCCGACGATGCCTACGCGCCTGTACTTGCCTATTCCACGGAAAACGACATCGATGTCAGCGATCTTGCGCCCGGTGTTAAATACTGGCTGGATCTCTATCAACGCAATGTGGCCGCAGCTAAGAAACAGAATCTGACCGCCACTCCCGAAATTGCCGAACAGTGGAGGGAGCTTTCCACAAAGTCGGGACTTATCCGCAGCGAGGTGGTGTCTCCGCTTCTGTCCGAACTTTGGAACCAGAGCAAGAACTACAACGACCTCTGTCCTGCGGATCCTGATTCACCGCTCGGGTACGGCGGACATGTGCCTTGCGGCTGCGTAGCCCTCGCCATGGCCATGGTCATCCACTATTATCGCTATCCCGCTACCGGACAGGGCCAGCATAGCTATTTTTCCAATTATGGATCGCATTCCGTCAACTATGGACAGCAGACCTACAATTACGATGCGATGCCCTATGTGGTGAGCCGTAAATGTCATGAGGCCGCCAAGCTGATTTATCATTGCGGCATTGCTGTCGATATGGATTACGCAGCTGAAGGCTCCGGTGCGCAAACCGAAGAAACACGCAACGGACTCGTCAATTATTACAAGTATGCCAGCGAGGCAGAAACCGTCAACCGCACCAGTTGGGGCGGCTGGTGGGGCGGCGGCAACAGCTACAGCACCGAAGAGTGGATTGCACTGCTCAAGGGCGACCTCGACCTTGCACGCCCAATCATCTACTCCGGCTACGACGATGAGGGCGGTCACGCCTTCGTGTGCGATGGCTACGACAGCGACAACCTCTTCCACTTCAACTTCGGATGGGGCGGCTATGGCAACGGTTTCTTCACCGTGGAAGAAGAGGCAGCCACCGCCATCGGCGGCTACAACCGAGGCCAGACCATTGTGCATAAAATCCATCCCCCCACAAACGTCTATCCCGAATATTGCAACTCCCGCACCATCACCAACACCTACGGCTCGTTGGAAGACGGTAGCGGCAATAGCAATTACCAAAATAATGCAAACTGCACCTACATCATCTCCCCTGTGGATGTTGACTATATCCTGATTTCTATTCAACAGATTGAAACACAAGAGAATCATGATTTGCTGAAAATTTGGGACGGCAATCCCAACAACGGGGGCGTCCTCGTAGAGACCTTCTCCGGCAACACTTGTACCCCCTCCACTTGGTATCGCTGCGACAGCGGCAAAGCATACATCACCTTCACCTCCGATGGCAATACCACCGGCGCTGGATGGCGCCTCATCTATAGCGTCCGCCGCAACGTGCGTTGCAACTCCAGTACCACTATGACCGCCCCCAGCGGACATATCGAAGATGGAAGCGGCGATGAGCAATACGCATCCGACGCCACCTGCTACTGGAACATCAAGCCGACGAATGCCACCTATGTAAACCTCCATTTCACCGATTTTAACCTTAGCCCCGAAGATTATGTGAAAGTCTATGACGGATTGGATATGTCTGCGTCCAACCTGCTCGGCACGTTCACCGACAACAACCTCCCCAGCAACCTCACCAGCAATACCGGCATTATGAAGGTTGAGTTCATCAGCGACAACTACATCGAACTCGACGGGTTTGCCGCCGACTACACCTCCAACGGTGTTGAGGATACGGATGCCATCGAGGATCTCGTTGACAACGATGTGGAATTCGATGTGTTCCCGAACCCCGCCAGCACCAAAATCCGCCTCAACATCCCCGCCGCCTTCCGTAACGGCACCCTGACCATCACGGATATGGCAGGACGCACAATCCGTACTTCAAAGGTTTCCGAAATCTACAACACTGAAATTCCCATCAATGACCTTGCTGACGGCATTTACCTGATTTCCATCCATAATAACCAGCAGATGGCTTTCAAAAAGTTGATTGTCAGATAGGTTTTGACGCTGACATTGATATTGACATAAAGTGAGACGCAGCGCGCTGCGTCTCTATTGTTTTTCACTCTTTATCCCATCCTTGATTCATGCAAGATCCCAATCGCTGGCTGCTGCCCATAACCACTTTTCTACTTGGTATTGCCTTGGCACTTTTCCTTGGTAAGAAAATCCAGAAAAACAGTTTCGAGAAATCGCCGGAAAAGACGAAATTCAGCGAAATTCTCGGCTATATCGACAACTATTATTTGGATACGGTCGATAAGGAGAAGCTTTTTGCGGGTGCGGTCAATGGGATGTTGGCCACATTGGATCCGCATTCGGTCTATTCTTCTGCGGAGGAAAACAAGGCACTGATGGAATCGCTGGGCGGTGGCTTTGACGGAATCGGGGTGGAGTTCAAAATCATGAACGATACCGTGATGGTGGTCAATACCGTCAGTGGAGGGCCGTCGGAGCAGAAGGGCGTGCGCGCCGGTGACCGTATCGTTGAGGTGGATGGCGAGAATATTGCCGGGGTAGGAGTGACGAATGATGTGGTATTTAAGAAGCTGAGAGGTAAAAAGGGGACGGTTGTCCAGGTCGGCATTATGCGTCCCGGCTTCAAAGACATCTATCGTTATAAAATCAAGCGCAATACCATCGAAACCCACACCCTCGAGGTCGCCTATATGATTGAACCGACGGTGGGTTACATCAAGCTCAACCAATTTGGCGAACATACCGGCTATGAGTTCGAGACTGCTGTGAAGAGATTGAAGAGCGAGGGGATGACCTCGCTGGTTCTCGATTTGAGGGGCAATGGTGGCGGCTACCTCGGCGCGGCCATCGAAATCTGCGACGCTTTCTTGGGCAACAAGGAGCTGATTGTCTATACGGAAGGGCTGCGGGTTAAATCCGACCACATTTACGCCACTCCGCTCGGCTGCTTTGAAAAGGGCAAACTGGTGGTGCTGATTGACGATTTCAGTGCCTCGGCCAGCGAGATTGTCGCCGGCGCCGTGCAGGACAACGACCGCGGCTTCGTGGTCGGTCGGCGCTCCTTTGGCAAGGGCCTCGTACAACAGCAGTTCGACCTCGCCGACAACTCCTCCCTTCGTTTGACCGTGGCGCGTTACCACACGCCCAGCGGACGCTGCATCCAGAAAAAATACGATGCCGGCTCCGAGGATTACTACGAAGAGCTCTATAACCGCTACCTCAACGGCGAAATGGACAACGCCGACAGCGTGAAATTCGACGAGTCGCTGAAATTCAAGACCAAAAAAGGCCGCACCGTCTATGGCGGCGGTGGCATCATGCCCGACTACTTCGTCCCGCTCGACCGCGACAGCAATATCGTGGCTTTCAATCAAATGTACAATACCGGTCTGCTGATTGAATTTGCCTTCAATTATGCGAACCAGCATAAGGCGCAATTGCAAAAACAGTACCCGGATGCAAAATCCTTCGTCAAGAACATGCAGGTTTCCGATGCGCTGGCGCAGGAATTCATCCGTTTTTACGCCAATAAAGAGGGGAAAGTCACCTTGAACAACGCCTCCAACAAAGAGCTGAGAATCTGGCTGAAAGCCCTCATCGGCCGCAACCTCTACCGCGACGAAGCCTTCTATCCGGTTATCAACTCCACCGACAAAACCGTGCTGAAGGCGGTGGAAGTGTTGAAGAATGATAAGTGATGAATGGTGCGAAGATGTCGTGCAGATTGCTCTGTTTGATAGGGATGAATATGGAGTAAATGCTTTCTGTCAATAGCAAAGATAATGAAAATCAAACTGTTATATATCGGTAAAGAGGATTCCGCATCGTTGGACGATGCGGTGAAATCCTACGTGGGGAAGATCAAGTTCTACCTTCCTTTCGAAGTGGAGGCCATCCCTTATCTCAAAAACACCAAGCTCTCGGTAGATGAGCAGAAAAAGCAGGAGGGGCAGCTCTTTCTCAAGAAAATCGAGACTTCCGATTTTGTTGTTCTGTTGGACGAGCGTGGCAAGGAACTCACCTCCGTCGCCTTCTCGCAATTCATTCAGCAGCAGATGGTTCGCGGCACCAAGCGGCTGGTGTTCCTCATCGGCGGTGCCTACGGCTTCTCGGAGGAGGTGTATGCCCGTGGCAACTACAAAATCGCCCTTTCGCAGATGACCTTCCCGCACATCCTCACCCGCCTCATCTTCGCCGAACA
This sequence comes from uncultured Bacteroidales bacterium, assembly GCA_900321845.1. Classification (GTDB taxonomy): domain Bacteria; phylum Bacteroidota; class Bacteroidia; order Bacteroidales; family WCHB1-69; genus UBA1756. The sequence continues at coordinate 6,473 of ONXT01000086.1, forward strand.
ACTCTACCGCGCCATGACCATCTGGAAGGGCGAACCCTACCACCATGTTTGATCTCCAAACAAATTGTACAGCTATTTCAATAGTGTTGAAACCCCATTGAAACTAACGGCATTATCCTTTTACCTCTTGTAAAAAAGCGATATAGAAGATTCCGTGATGACGAATACTACAAGATGGGATGGGGGATGATTTTTCGGTTTTTGATATATAATTCAATTGTATGGTTTTCTAAGGGAAAAGTCACCTTCCCGCTGATTTTACCTGACTTCATTTCGGCCTTGGCTATCAGGCTGCCATCTACTAAATGAAACGAGAATAAGCCATTCTCTTTGCCACGTTTGACATTGCCAGCCACTTTTATTGAGTCTAATGTGCCCACACCAGAGTATGATTTATATATGCTCCCTATTACAAAAACATAATCCACATCCCTGTAATAGAATTGATCTTCTATATAGCCGTCATATCTACAATGTTTTTTTGCTTTTTGCACATAGTGATTATTGTGACGTACATATTGAGCTTCAGAATGTAAATAAATACACATCAGCATCGATAAAACTAACAAAGCACGAATCTTGGTCATAAAGTATTATTTGAGA
>ONXT01000135.1 GCA_900321845.1 uncultured Bacteroidales bacterium
AGGGCCGCCATAATATGACAGCCCTACATACTGTTATGACCGCCCTGCCTTCTAATGCACATACTCGTGCATGTCCAAACTCATGATGGGATCCAAGTCGGGGAGGTTCTTCGTCTCAATCTCGAGGAAAACAGTGGCCGCCACTCCGGATGAGCGGTCGGCACCGCAGCGCACATCAATCACGCCAGGGAAGTCCGCCCGGAACTTCTCATCGTTAAACTTCTTCCCTTCCGCATCTGCCGGCATTTCCAGCACCGTGAAGGCGTAGGTGAGCTCTTCTTTCCCATTCCACATCTCCTCTTTGGAAACACGGCGACCTTTCAGGAAGGAGAGCATCGGATGGCACCCGCTCACAAAGACCTGCAGCTCGTTCAGACAGAACCCCGTGAAACGCAGCGGGTTAATCTCGATGGGAACGGCCTTCTGACCATCGTAACGAAATTCGATGTGCATCGGGAAGTTGGTCAGATGCAGGGTCTTGTTGATGTTGGTAAGAAACTGGGTGAAGGGTTCCTCGTAGCGGTCGAAAAGTCCCTTGTTGGTGAGGTACAGACGGTCGGAGGTGTCGGATTCGTTCATGAATTTGTGGTGGAAGATGTTCAGTATCACCGGTTTCTCGTTTTCATCGTAATAGGCATCCACCGCATATTCTTCGCCGTGAATGTACTCCTCAATCAAGAAACGGCTTTTGCCGACCACAAACTCCGGGAAATCGTTGCCGGCCTTTGAAAATTCTTTCAGGAGATTGTCCACCGCCTTTTGGTATTCCTCGGCATTATGCACCACAAAAACGCCTTTGCTCAAGAAACCCACCGACGGTTTGATGACGCAGGGGAACTTGAAGCTTTGGGTGTCGGCCTGCTTCATCTCGTTGATTTTCAATTCTTTGAAAAAGAAATCGGGATAAATGTCGCGACAAATTCTGCGGAATGCCGATTTGTCTTTTACGATAGAGATGCTATCTAAAAAGCGCTGGTTATCAATATGGTCGTAAATCCATCCGAGGGCATTTTCGGATACAGTGTACAATTTCCCCACCTTTTTATATTCCTCGCTAAATTCTTGGTCTGACAGAACCTTGCCCTTCGTGATGCGCAGTTCAGACATTTCATTTTTTAATACAGGAATCTCATTCTTCTCCAAAGTTTCCACCATCAAATCCGATACAAACGGTTTCTCCAAAATAACCATAACGTCTTGTTTTATAGATTTTTAAAATTGAAAATAATCTTTATAAAATAGAGTGCAAATTTATAAAAATATCAGATAATCTGCGATATTCCGAATAAAACATGATTCTTGCTTTTTACAAGACGCAAAGGAATAATTCCGAAGTTTTTTACTACTTTTGCACGCCAAAATATAATGTAATGTACGATAAAAGATTTATGTTGGAGGCGATAGCGTTATCGCGAAAATGTTTGGAAGGCGGAAAAGGTGGCCCGTTCGGGGCAGTGGTGGTGAAAGACGGTAAGATCGTCGGTCGAGGCAGCAACTGCGTGACCATCCACAACGACCCGACGGCTCATGCCGAGGTGATGGCCATTCGCGAAGCCTGCAGAAACCTGAATACGTTCCAGTTGACCGGCTGCGAGATTTACTCCAGCTGCGAGCCTTGCCCGATGTGTCTTGGCGCCATCTACTGGGCCCGTCCCGACCGCATCTATTATGCTGCCAGCAAGAACGATGCTGCCGATGCCGGCTTTGACGACACATTCATCTATAAGGAAATCGATATCGCCCCCGCTCAAAGAACCATTCCCGCCACTCAATTCGACCGCGAAGAAGCACTTCCCACCTTTCAGGCATGGAAAGCGAGCGAGCAAAAAATAGATTACTAACGCAAGCGCACAGTTAATTTTACTGACAAGACTATGAATATGAATAGAATTTTCGACATCCTTGACAACATGAAGGAAAAGTATGGTAACAAGGATGTCTTGGCCAAGAGGGGGCCTGACGGCAAATGGATCAAATATACCGTGGAGCAGTACGATGAGCACGCGCACGCCATCGCCTCCGCCCTGTTGGAAATGGGGCTTCAAAAGGGCGACAAGGTGGCCACCATTATGCAGAACCGCCCCGAATGGAACTTTCTGGATATGGGCATCACCATGGCCGGCTGCATTCACGTGCCGGTTTATCCAACCCTCAACGCCAACGACTATCGCTACATCCTCAACCATGCCGATGTGAAGGTGATTGTGATGGGTGTGGCGCAGATTTTCCACCGAGTGGAACCCGCCGTCCCCGATTTGACCGCCCATCCCGAGATTTTTACAATTGATGAAATCGAAGGGCAGCGCAATTTCAGCGAACTGCTCCAGATCGGCCGCGACAATCGTGAAAAATGGAATCCCGTCATCGACAAAATCAAAGCGGAAACTTCTCCCGAGGACATCGCCACGCTGATTTACACTTCCGGCACCACTGGTAATCCCAAGGGCGTTCTCCTTCGCCATAAGAGTATGGTTATCAACGCCGCGCAGGTCGCATCTTGGAACACCCACGATTTCCACGCCTGCGTGCTGAGCTTTCTCCCGCTCTGCCACGTTTACGAACGCGTCTGCAACTATATGTACCAAATACTTGGTGGCACCATCTATTACGCCACCAGTTTAGCCACCATCGCCAAGGATTTGAAGGACATTCACGCGATGGGCTTCTGCGCCGTGCCGCGCGTCCTTGAGATGATGTTCAACAAACTGCAAGCCGCCGGCAAAGACCTCAAAGGCGTGAAACGTGCGATCTACCATTGGGCGTTCCGCATCGCGCAAGTGTATGATAATGAAAAGACCAACTGGTTTTACAAGAAGAAATACCAAATCGCCGATGTGCTGGTTTATTCCAAATGGCGCGAGGCCCTCGGCGGAAACCCGATGATCGTGGTATCCGGTGGCTCCTGCATACAGGAGCGCATCATCCGCCTCTTCACCGCCGCCAAAATGGAGGTGTATGAAGGTTACGGACTGACCGAAACGTCACCTGTGATTTCCGTCAACAACCCGATGCGAAAGGAACTGCATCCTGGCACCGTGGGCGTCATTCTGCCTTGCATCGAATTCAAACTCGCCGACGACGGCGAAATTCTCACCCGCGGCGATTGCGTGATGGCGGGCTACTATAAAGACCCCGAAAGCACCAAACAAGCCATCGACGAAGAAGGGTGGTTCCACACCGGCGACATCGGCACCATGGTGGACGGCTTCCTCAAAATCACAGACCGCAAAAAGGAGATCTTCAAACTTTCCACCGGTAAATATGTCGCTCCGCAAATGTTGGAAAACAAACTCAAAGAGTCGTATTACATCGAGCAGGCGATGGTGATTGGCGAAAACGAGAAAATCGCCGCTGCCATCATCGTCCCCAAT
>ONXT01000178.1 GCA_900321845.1 uncultured Bacteroidales bacterium
CTTGCGAGTTGTCGGGGAAACGACCGTTGCGCATGTAGCCGGTGCGCCACATTTCTGTGACGTTGCCGTTGAGCCCAATGTGGAAGTCGATGTGTTTGTAGGAGAATTTGGCGGTAGCCCAAATCATCTGCTTATAAATATTGTAGGCATAGTCGTATCCGAACTTGTCGCCCACACCTAAATGAGCGCCGATGTTGTCGAGGTCGTCGTAGAGCAGGGTCGGGTTGTCTGGCGATTCACCATCAGCGTATTTGTCTTCGTTCAACCAATACTCGCCACCGAGCAAATCGTTGATTGTCTTGTAGTTGCGTTGATGATAGCCTCGGATGTCAAGGCCGCCCATCAGCTTGATGTGGTCGGCCAGGTTGGCAACCACGTTCGAGGAACCGGCCATTTGGAAATGGTCGATGACGCGGTTTTCAATGATGTATTGGGATTGCTCGTGCATTTGGGCGGCCAGTTGGTTGACCTCGTACATGTGATTCCAGTCGAGTTGGCGGAAATCCTCATTGGTGAGCCATTGTTGGGTGTAATAGGCCTGCATAGCTGGGTCGTCGGGGAAATAGCTGGGCAGATATCTGTAGTAGTCGGGGCGTGGATCCGGAACATCGGCCCAGTTCAGCGAGGTGGTGCTCTGACGGCCGAAGCTGGTCATCAAGTTGCTGGTAATCTGTAGCTTGTTGTTTTCGGGTGTATAATAATGTGAGAGAAGGATGACCGGTTCGTGCGTGTCGCGGATGCGAGCGTTGCGCTTCTTGCCATCGTACCATCCCCAATTCGCGTTGTAGTAGTGGTCGCCGGTCAGGTCGTAAACCTCCTGCGTGGAGTTGCCTTGCAGGCTCTTCTTGACAGGGGCTCCCCAGACGGAAAGGTTGAGAGCGTGCTCGCTGTTGAAGCGTTTTTCGGCAGAGAGGAAATAGCTGTAGCCGGTGTAGGAGCTGCCGTCAACGTAGTTCAATGCGCTGCCGAAGCGTGTGGAGGCGCAAGCGGCGACCGACCAGCCGTTCTTCAGCAGACCGGTGGCGTAGGTGAACATCAGACGGTTGTTGTAACTTCTATTTGATAATGAGTAGGTTGCCTTAATCTGTTTGCGGTAGGAGGAGGCGCGTGTGCTGTAGTTGGTGCTTCCGCCGATGTCGCCGAAAACAAAGGTCGCGGGGTTCAGGTTCAGCACGTTCTCCGGCCATTTGAAAACATTGTTCAAGCCGCCCCACTGCGAATAGCTCGCTCGACCCGAAACGGCATTCTCCATTTCAATTCCGTTGATGGCAATCGTCTGATACTTAGAGTCATAGCCGCGGTTCTTGAAATAGGAAATCCCGAAGGCATACGAGGTGTTATTGGTATAGACATCCCTCGATGAGTGAAGCAGCCCCGGAACAAAACCGCCGGTGTTGGACTCCGCATCGTCTAAGTTCTCACTGTCGAAAACAGTCTCTTCCGAATATTCCTGATTGACATTGGTGGTGTCATTTTCGCTTTTGTTCTTCTGGTCTTTGTCCTTCTGAACCTGCGAAAATGCTGGTACACAAATAAATACAATGAGAAATAGTGACAATAGGTATTTCTTCATATCGCCTTTTTTTTATTAGAAATTCAAGCAGCAAAGTTACAATTTTTTCCTAATCCCAATAGCAAGACAAATCGTTTTTTTTTACATTATTTAATGCGTTTTTCTTGGCTTTTCAAATCATTTTCTACTATTCTAACTCACAATTCATTGTTCAAAGATTCTCTTTGTTCTGAAAATAAATCTTGCTTTTTTTTGATTACTTTTGCGAGAAAATATAACATGGATCTCCGAAAAAATACCACCTAACCTCAAAGTGAGCTGAATTGTATTGCTTTTCTCATCTCAAATTACAGTTCATGCATCACTATAAAAGGTGTTTTGGCATATAATCAATAATAACAATCCACTATGAAAATTCATTTTATTGCCATCGGCGGGAGTGCTATGCACAATTTGGCTATCGCGCTGCATCTGAAAGGATACGAAGTGACCGGCTCCGATGATGAAATTTTTAATCCGGCCAAAAGTCGTTTGGAAAAATACGGACTTCTCCCTGACGCGATCGGTTGGAATCCTGATAAAATCAACGCATCATTGGATGCTGTCATTTTGGGAATGCATGCCCGTGCCGATAATCCGGAATTGCTGAAAGCGAAGGAATTGGGAGTCAAAATCTACTCCTATCCCGAATTCTTGTATGAGCAAAGCAAAGACAAATTGCGCATCGTTGTCGGCGGCAGCCACGGCAAGACCACCATCACAGCGATGATTCTGCATGTACTTCAGTATCATCATATTAACTGCGATTATATGGTTGGTGCCCAATTGGCAGGCTTCGAAGTGATGGTGAAATTGTCTCATGACGCCAAAATCATGGTGATGGAAGGGGATGAGTACCTCACTTCGCCCATCGATCGCCGCCCGAAATTCCACCTGTATCGACCGAATGTGGGAATCGTCAGCGGCATTGCCTGGGATCACATCAATGTTTTCCCCACTTTTGATATTTATGTGGAGCAGTTCCGCATTTTTGCCAAAATGATTGACAAGCGTTTTATCTATTGTGCTGACGATGAGAATGTTAGAAAGGTTGGGGAGGAGATAGGCGGCGAAATCGCGGAGCCCTATTCCGTGCATCCGTATGCCATTCATGACGGGATTTCCTATTTGCAGACGCCGAAGGGGGAAGTCCCCTTGCGCATCTTTGGCAAGCATAATATGTCGAACTTGAATGCGGCGCGCCTCGCCTGCCGCGAAGTCGGGGTGACCGACGAGCAGTTTTATGAGGCCATACAGTCCTTCAAAGGCGCCTCCAAGCGTTTGGAATTGGTCTTGAAAAACGACAAGGGACTGGTTTACAAGGATTTCGCACACTCTCCGTCGAAACTTCGCGCAACCATCCAGGCCGTGCGCGAGCAATTTCCAACCCATAAACTCATCGCTTGTATGGAGTTGCATACTTTTAGCAGCCTTTCGGAGGCTTTCCTGTGCCAGTACCAGCATGTGATGGACGCCGCGGATACCGCAATCATCTTCTTTGAACCTAAGGCAGTGGAACACAAGAAGTTGCCTCCAATAACTAAAGAGATGGTTTATAACGCATTTGCCCGTCCCGACCTGGAAGTCTTTACAACTCCGGAAGAGCTCCACTCGCGCTTATGCCAAATCAAACCGGATAAAACAGTCTATCTTTTGATGAGTTCGGGTAATTTCGGCGGTATTGTTTTTGAAGAATTGGCGGATGAATTATTGAATTAGTATGAAGCCGACATCTTCAGCTTTGCTCAAGGAAATTCTTGTCAGCACGTTGATTTCGACAGCCATTTATGTCGTCGTCGGCGTGTTGCTGAAGTTGCTGATACCAGGGTTCTTGGATACCGCCAATCCCGAGAACCATGACCTTCTTACTCTAATTGCTTCATGGATAGGCACTTCCTACATCTTGGCGGTGCGCAATCCGAGCAACTATTTTGCCATCTTGTTGGGCATTGTTATGTCTGTGCTGCTCAGTTGGCAGTTCTATCTCCAACATTTCTATGATTTGGCCATCCTCTATCTGTTCGTTTTCGTCCCATGTCAGGTTTTGACCTTTTTTATTTGGGTTAAAAACAGCAAGAAGTCTGAAACAGAACCTTTTAACCCTTCTTTTCTGAGTCTGAAAGGCTTTGGGCTTATGCTTTTGACGTTTGTTGTCCTCTCCTGTGCCGACATTTTCCTGTTGCCTCATGAAGGGAGTGGTTGGGTGGCGGCGTTGAGTGCGATCATTGTGGCTACGAGCGTATTGTGTAACGTGTTGATGATTAAGAAGAAAACGGATACTTGGTATTTGTGGGTGCTTTACTCACTGGCTGGTTTGGTGCAGTTTTCGGTCACCGCCATCTGGCCGACTTTTATTTTGTATATTGTCTTTTTGGTTGTTAATACAGCGGTTTGCGTCTCTTGGATCCGGCAAACGCCTAAAGAGAATTATGGTTGGTTGAAAGCCCTTTTCAATCAAAAAAAGCCTTGAAACGGAATTGCTTCAAGGCTTTTGTGATTTTTTTATTTACCATTCCTACCTACTGAGTAAGAAATCGTTCAGCTCTTCTTTGGATGATTTGTATGTGAGCACTGAATTGGCAAGGTAGTAGTTTTCGCGGTCAATACAATGGTCGTAGGCGAACTTCAGATAGTCCAGCCGGTTGTCTTCGAAGCTGAACAGCTTGGCAATTTCGATAATTTGGTTGACAGACAGGAAAGTGTTGCGTGTGGCCTGCTTTGCAACGCCCATTTTGTCGTCCTCAAATGCCTGCTGGCTGACCATGTTCTTGATTTGTGAGAACTTTTCTGGTGAGCATCCTTGTGGCACTGGCATTTCCACGATGATGGGTTGTTGCTGTGGGGGAGGCAGGGGCGTTGGATTATTCTGGAATTGCGGAATCGGGTGATGCCCGCCTTGTCCGTGTCCATGTCCATGATTTGGGGAAGGATTGTTATTCTGCCCCCAATTGGGTACGCCATTGGGCAAGTAGTTTATGGTCTCATCAGCCAAGATGTTGAAATTCACATGCTTCAGGAATATTTTGTTCCCGCGGGGAGTATAATCAATTAGAAAATTGTTGTTTTGTGGGTTTAGGGAAACCTCCATGGCCGATTCGTTGTTCGACATCACGATGGCAATATCGTAGGTGTCGGCGCGCAGACCATTCACGCAGATTGACGATGTGGGCTGCATGTTTTGCAGTTTGTCGTTGATATATAACCAGAACTGCTCGAAATTCTGCGATGTGATGATGAGCGAAGCGTTTCCGTGTCCGGGTCCGCGATTACCGAAGGGTTGCGCTGAGGCAAATCCCAAAAGGGATGCCAATCCGATGATGAATAGTAATTTTTTCATAAGATACAAAAAAGGCTATCAAAAAGATGGTAGCCTTATATAATTGATTGATAAATTATTTTGCGGTCTTGTTGGTAGTAGAGGTTGTTTTGGCAGGGGCTGTGGTTTTTGCGGGAGTAGTACTTGTCTTGGCGGGAGCGGTTGTCTTTGCAGGAGCCGTAGTCTTTGCGGGAGCGGTAGTTTTTGCAGGAGTAGTAGCTTTTGCGGGAGTAGCGGTAGTAGTCTTTGCAGGAGCTGTAGTTTTTGCAGGGGCAGTGCTGTTAGCGGGAGTTTGTTTGCTGGTTGTCGGAGTAACTTGCTTGGATTCAGCTGGTTTTTGCTGGGGAGTGGTTTTGACTTGCGTGGTAGTTGTCTTCGATTGTGCGGGTTGTGTTTTTACGGGCTGTTGTGCCATAACTGCAAAAGAGAAGAACAGGATGGCCGCGGTCAAGAATAATTTTTTCATAATTCAAAAATTTTAGGGTTAATAAAAACGATGTTTAGACCAATAAAACCGCGTGGGTTTAAATTGTATATCTTGAAAAGTTCTAAGCTATATTATTCCATTTTGATTGTATTTCACCATATTTTGGAGCATCGGTACGAATTTGAATTCTCCGAAGGACTCGTCCCTGTATTGGTCTTCGCTGATTTTGGTGATGCGTTTCATCTCTTGCGTGTTTTCTCCGACGGGAATAACCATGATCCCATTGATTTTGAGTTGGTTTAATAGTTTGGCTGGAATGTTGGGTGCTCCGCAGGTGACGATTATCTTATCGAAGGGGGCTTTGGCGGGCAGCCCTTCGAAACCGTCTCCATAGAAGAATTTTATGTCGGGGATTTGCAAGGTTTTTGTCAAGAGGGACCGGGTTTTCCTGAAGAGTTCGATTTGCCGCTCGATGGTGAACACTTTGGCGCCCATGGCCGAGAGGATGGCGGCTTGAAACCCTGAGCCGGTTCCGATTTCCAAAACTTTGTCATCCTTTTGGATTTGGAGAAGTTGCGATTGGAATGCGACTGTAATCGGCTGCGAGATGGTTTGATTGCAACCAATAGGAAGGGGCGTATTCTCATACGCCCTGTCCCATAAAATCGTGTCTTCAATAAATTTGTGTCGCTCAATCTTGTCGAAGGCCTGAAGCACGTTCTCATCGCTGATACCTTGTTCACGAAGCCACTGAATCAGTGATTTTTTCGCACCTTGCAGGATATAGATTGAGACGTTCATTATTCAGCCAGAACTAAGACCTTGTTTTCCAAGACTTCCACAACGCCGCCGTTAATATCGAAAAATCGGGTCTGCTGTTGTCCATCGGTGATTTTCACCTTGCCAGCCTTTAATGCTGAAATCAGCGGGGCATGGTTGTTGAGTACTTCAAACAGACCGTCAATGCCAGGAAGTTGGACCAAGGAGGCTTCGCCCTTGAATAACTCTTTGTCGGGTGTGATGATTTCCAGATTCATAGTGGCTGTTATTTAGCGTTGGCCAGTTCTTGTTCGCCTTTCTTGATGGCCTCTTCAATGGTGCCGACCAAGTTGAAAGCGGTTTCAGGCAGATAGTCGAGTTCGCCGTCCAGAATCATGTTGAAGCCCTTGATTGTATCTTCGATGTTCACGAAAACGCCGGGGATGCCGGTGAACTGTTCTGCCACGTGGAACGGTTGTGACAAGAAGCGTTGCACACGACGGGCGCGGTGAACGATGGCGCGGTCTTCTTCCGACAGTTCTTCCATACCCAAGATGGCGATAATATCCTGTAAGTCAGCATATTTCTGCAAGGCCATCTTGACGCGTTGTGCGGTTTTGTAATGCTCTTCGCCCACGATGGCGGGAGAGAGGATACGGGAACTGGAATCCAGCGGGTCAACGGCTGGGTAGATACCCAATTCGGAAATTTTACGGCTCAATACGGTCTTGGCGTCCAAGTGGGAGAATGTGGTTGCCGGAGCGGGGTCTGTCAAGTCGTCTGCGGGAACGTAGATGGCTTGGATGGAGGTGATGGAACCGCGTTTGGTGGAGGTGATACGTTCCTGCATGGCACCCATTTCAGTGGCCAGTGTCGGTTGGTAGCCTACGGCTGACGGCATACGGCCCAGCAGGGTGGATACCTCGGAACCAGCTTGGGTGAAACGGAAGATGTTGTCCACGAAGAACAAAATGTCGCGCCCACCTGAGTTCTCGTCACCATCGCGGAAGTATTCGGCCATGGTCAGACCTGACAGGGCAACACGGGCACGTGCTCCAGGGGGTTCGTTCATCTGTCCGAACACCATCGTGCACTGCGATTTTGCGAGTTCGTCCTTGTCCACTTTTGACAAGTCCCAACCGCCGGCCTTCATGCTCTTCATGAACTCGTCGCCGTAGCGGATTACGCCGGATTCAAGCATTTCGCGCAGCAGGTCGTTGCCTTCTCGCGTACGCTCTCCCACGCCAGCGAAAACGGACATGCCGGAGTATTTCTTGGCGATGTTGTTGATCATCTCCATAATCAACACGGTCTTGCCTACACCAGCACCACCGAACAAACCAATCTTACCACCCTTGGCGTAAGGCTCAATCAAGTCCAAAACCTTGATACCGGTGAACAGCACCTCTTCGGAGGTGGAAAGGTTCTCGAAGGTCGGCGGGTCCTTGTGGATGTTGTTGCGCTTGTCGCACTTCACCTGCTCGATACCGTCGATGCACTCGCCGATCACGTTGAGCAGACGGCCGTTGACCTCGCC
>ONXT01000003.1 GCA_900321845.1 uncultured Bacteroidales bacterium
ATGGGGCTTGATTTAGTTGTTTTAGACCGGAGTTCCAAGGGGAAAGGCTGGACGGGCAAGAACTCCGGGGTCGGCTGGGCGAGGAAGGTTTTGTTCGACCACATCCTCTCGATTGCCGATGACAACGACTTGTTAATCAGCATGGATGCCGACACGGAATTCGACAATGGATACTTTGAATCCGTTGCTGCGAACTTTGCGAAGCACGGCCAGTGGCTTGCAATTTCCATGCCCTACTATCATCGGTTTCCCCAAGGCGACGAAGCGGCAGGGCGCGCCATTCTGCACTATGAGATCTACATGCGCAACTTTGCCCTGAACATGCTGGAGATCGGCAGTCCCTATGCTTTCACAGCGATGGGCAGCGCCATTGCCGCAAGGGTTTCGGCACTGCGCAAAATCGGAGGCATCACACCATTGAAAAGCGGGGAGGATTTCTATCTGCTGCAGAAATTGCGGAAGATGGGAGAAATCGGGACGTGGAACAGCGAGTGCGTTTATCCCGCCGCACGATTCTCCGACCGCGTCGCCTTCGGAACCGGGCCTGCTTTAATCAGGGGAACAGGTGGCGACTGGTCCAGCTATCCCATTTACCACCACCGGCTTTTTCAGAAGATTGCGGAAACCTATCGTCAATTGGAGCTGCTCTACCAAGAGGATGTTGAGACGGAATTCCTTGAATTTCTGCAGATGCAATTCAAGGAGAGAGACCTTTGGCGCTCCATTCGTCAAAATGTCAAAGAGCCTACACAATTCGTGCGTGCCTTCCATGAGAAGGCGGACGGTTTGAGAATACTTCAATTCCTTAGATGGGAACAGAACAGGGAGAACACCCCCGAGATATCGGCGCTGACCGACAACCTCGAATTGTTTTTGGCTAAAGAAGAATCCGAGAGTATTCTCCCCTATTGCAGTTCCTACGAATCACTTTCGCAATTGCCGACGGAGATGTTGTCTGCTATTCGCGACATCATGTTCAAAGCGGAGATGCGAAAGCGCAAAGAGATGGCTTAAAACGGCAAGTCGCTTCCGTTATCGACAAAGCTGACCGGTTCGGCTTGTTCAACCTGTTTTTCAGTCGGTTTGTCATCGTCTTTACCGCCGAGCATGGTAAACCCCGATGCTTCGACATCGGTAAAATAGTGTTTCGCGCCATTGGCATCTTCCCATGTGCGGGTGCGCAGACGGCCTTCCACGTAAAGGAGGCGCCCTTTGCGCAAGAATTTTTCTGCGATGTCAGCCAAATTGCGCCAGCAGACAACGTTGTGCCACTCAGTGAGCTCCTTGCGATTTCCATCTTTATCCTTGTAGGTTTCAGATGTCGCCAAGGGGAAGGTGACTTTTTTACTTCCGTTTTCAAAGGTGCGTACTTCGGGATCTTTTCCCAAGTGTCCGATGAGAATGACTTTGTTAACTCCACTCATAATAGAAAAATTTTAGTTAATAAATTAGTTAATAAACACACCGCAAAAGTACTATCGGAAAAAAGAAAATCATCTATTGTTAATAACTTTCGTAATTCACTCTATTTTAACGGTTTATAACCGGACGAGTCCAGTATTTTCCGGCTGTTTGCATCTCCCATCAAATCAGAAATGGAAACATCGGGGTGACTTTCCATATAAGCGGTGACGATTTTCCAGCCGATAAAAGAGCCCATTCTTCCTGGGGAATTCTTAAAAGGCTTCGTTTCTGGTGAAAGACCGACCATCCTGCGAATCACATCGTCACTTTTGGAAAACACCATCTCTTTTTCAATCAGATAATTCCAGACATCCGCCTGATGCGCCTCCGCCCAGGCAAGTTGCTCCGAAGTATAGCCGATAATGTCGGCAACAGGCTGGTCAGGGAACATCAATTCTGTAAAATAAATCGTCTTTCCCTCCTCTATCATATTATCCAACAAGGTTATCGGCGTTGCCTCCGGGAGATGCCGATTGGCGATGATGTTGCGGAAACAGTCTATCGCAACATACTTCTTTTCGCATCGGAGCCTGATATACTGTGGAATATTGTAGTCCTTATAATATTTATAGTCTTTTCCGAGATACCAGTCGAGCATCAGCACGACAGACTGATTGTACGCATACATGAATTTCGGGGCCTCCGGACTTGCATCGATTCCCTCGATAAGCGTATAAAATTCAGGAACAGAAGAGGTTGGGAAATAGTAGAGATAATAGGCGAACGCCAAATCCAATGACTTCTGAAGTTCTTGTAAATCACCGAATTGCTTATTCACATCTTGATAAATCTCCTTGATGTAGGGATCTTTCAGAAATCCGCTGATTTGACGGATGTAGTTCGGATTACGCCAGGCGGCGGAGTCGATCAGGAAAGCGGGATAATCCGCTGCCACCCTTTTCAAACCTTCTGACGGCGAATCAGGATTAATGGAGAACAAAGCCTTGTCGTAGCGATGGATACGAATGTCGAGCGTATCCTCGATTTTCCGGACCTCCTTTTCAGCTTGATGGGTGTGAATTTCGTTTTTACGTTGATTATCCCCTTCGTTTTTGGGTTTACGAAGAGAAAAAACGAGCATCAGAATGCCAAAAACCAGTCCGATAGCTGCAATTATAAGCAGAACAATGCTGCTTTTACGCATTTTTCCCATATTATTTCCATTTAAAAGTTTCAATCATTTCCTGGACATCCTGACGAATATAATCGATAACGGGCTGAACAGAATCATTGTTAGGCGTAAAATTGAAGTAGAGCGTCCCACGCAGAAAGTGCGAAGTGCTGTCGGTAAGCCAGAAGTGCAGCGGGCAGGCCACATCCCGCCCCTCCATGTCACTATAGAGACCGAAAACATGGGCCTCGTCGTTCCGGAACTCGCGCTGGGAAACATTATCGGCTTTCACATAATGCATCTCCACGAAATTGCGGTCCTCAATCGCCAAATCATACATATTATTATGTAGGGGCTGGTAACTCAACTCCAAACGAGCCTTTTCGCGAGGATAATTGATTAGCAGCCAAGTCATTGTATCGCCTTGGGGATGGATTTCGCATTGCGTGAATACAGGGCATTGAAAAGTGAAGGGCAAAACAGCCGTATCAAAGGATTTGTATTGATGTTCAGGCATTTCAATGCGAAAATAGCCTCTCGGTTTGGGAGTGGAGACTTGCTTTTTGGCACATCCCGCCACCGAGAAAAGGATTATTACAACGAGAATGAATTTAATTGATTTTACCATAATTATTCAGCCAAGAAACGGAAGTCCAGAATTATTCAGTTCTTATTTCGTTCAATATCAACCACTTCTATCGTCATTGCGAGACTGACCTTTCCACGGATTCGCCGACCGTCGCCGGCAACGCCATAGGCCAGAAACGAGGGCACGACCAAGTGGGCCTTGCCTCCCTTTTTCATTTTCTTGGCAGCCTCATGAAGTCCCATAATCTCATCGGATTTATCCACCTTGAAGGTTTTCAAGCCATCTTTCCGAGAAGAATAAACGGTATCACCCGAGAGAAGGCAAGTGGTGTATTCCAACGTCACAACATCCTCTGTTTGAACGGGTTGACCACTCCCCTCCTTGATACTCTCATAACGAAGTCCCGTTCCGGTACGCTCCACATTCCATCCGTAACGCCGAGTGAAAAAGTCGATATCCTCATCTTCGCGCCCCACATTCATCTGGTTCCATTTCAGATACGGATCCTCTTTTTCAGGCTTGTCAGACTGCTGGATACGCACGAAATCAGGCTCCTTTGCCTTGTTTTCTTTACATCCATGAAAACAAAACAAACTGATTATCAATAATATGCAGAAAAAAAATCGCACTATTCAAAATTTTTGGGATTCAAAATATCTTGATAGGACTCCATAACCTTTTCAAATTTTTTGATGGCGTTCTCCATCGTATCAAAGCAGGAAGCAGCGGAAGCGTTCTTGTGCCCGCCACCGTTAAAATGCTGACGTGCAAAGAGATTGACATCGAAATTGCCTTTGGAGCGAAAAGATATACGAATGCGGTCGTCGCGTTCGGTAAAGAAAGCCGTAAACTGGATTCCCTTCAGCGAAAGTCCATAATTCACGAAACCTTCCGTGTCGCCGATTTTATAGTCATTGTCATCCAAGTCCTTCTTTGTCAGGAACATATAAGTGGTGGAAACATTTCTCATGATCTTCAGCCGTTGTGAAAGGCAAAGTCCCAACAGCTTGATTCGGCTTTCGGCATAATTATCGTAAATCCGACGATGGATAAGCTCACCATCAATCCCCTTTTTCATCAATGCACTGATAATCAGATAAGTTTTCGGCTGGTTGCACATATAACTCAGGGAGCCGGTATCCGTAATCATTCCAACATAAATGCAAGTGGCGACATCCGTGGTGATTTTGTTCTTATCATCTATCATTTTTTCCAGAAAAAGATAGACCAATTCACAAGTGGAAGTGGTTTTTGTGGTGGAAAACATGACGTTACAGTCGAGATTCGGCGACAGATGATGGTCGATCAGGATTTTGAAAGCGGAGGAATTCTTGATAGACTCTTCCAAGGCGGGACCGCTGCGATGAGCGGCATTCATATCCACAACGAACAGGATATCAGTCTCTTGCAGGATTCTCTTTGCCGTTTTCAAAGCACGTTCGGCAATGATGGCCTGATCCATTCCGTGAATCCACGTCAGAAAATGAGGGACGGGATTGGGGAAGATGACCTTCACCTCGAAACCCTCCTTGGAAAAATATTGGTAAAGCGCCAAAGAGGAGCCGACTGCGTCGCCATCGGAGTTGAAATGCGTAACGATGGCAATTTTCTTGGCATTTTTCAAGGCTGCCTTCACCTCGCCGATTTTTGATTTTGCAAACAATGTCATATCACAAAAAAATGAGTGCAAAGATACAACTTTTTATTGACATTGACTTTGATTGCATGGTTTCCCATTACCAATTATTTTTATAAATTTGCAGCTTGATTTTAAACAGGCATATAAATGCACTCCACCCTTCTATCCATATCCATTGAGCAGGTCACGTCCACCATTTCCGGATGGGTGTGGGGACCCGCGTTGATCATCCTCTGCCTTGGTTCTGCGCTGCTGTTCTCCATTCTCACCCGTTTTGTGCAGGTGCGTCGCTTCGGCGAGATGTTCCGGCTACTGTTTTCGACCGACAAGTCGCAGAAGGTGGGCATTACCTCGTTCCAGGCGTTCTGCATCGCCCTGTCGGGAAGGGTAGGCACCGGCAATATCGTCGGGGTGGCTACGGCCATCGGCTATGGCGGTCCGGGGGCGATTGTTTGGATGTGGATTATCGCTTTCCTCGGTGCTGGCTCGGCTTTCGTGGAGGCGACACTGGCCCAGATTTACAAGGAAGACCATCACGGACAATACCGCGGCGGTCCATCGTACTATATTGAGAAGGGGTTGCGCTGCAAGTGGCTGGCGATTCTGTTCGCTGTCTGCTCGGCAATTGCCTGCGGAGTGCTGATGCCCCCGGTTCAGAGCAACGGCATCGCGATTGCCTTTGCAAACTCATTGAATATCAACCCAATGTATATCGGTATCGCTACTGCTTTCCTATTGGGGCTGGTGGTGATTGGCGGCGTGACGCGCATAGCGAAAGTGGCGCAATTGGTTGCCCCATTCATGGCGATGCTTTACATTCTGCTGGCCGTCATCGTGCTAGCCTGCAATATCACGGTATTGCCGGATGTCTTTTCCGACATGCTCAAAGGTGCTTTCGGCATGCACGAAATGTTCGGCGGCATCTTGGGCAGCACGATTGCGTGGGGCGTGAAGCGGGGCATCTACTCCAACGAGGCGGGACAAGGCACAGGACCGATTGTGGCCGCCGCCGCCAAGGTGTCGCACCCCGTGAAACAGGGTTTGGTGCAGGCGTTTTCGGTTTATGTGGATACGCTGCTGGTATGCACGGCGACGGCGGTGATGATTCTGGCGACGAAGACCTACAACGTGATGGATGCCAACACCGGTCTGCAACTATTCACCTCGCCCGTTGCGCAGTTGGGTGCGCCAGACGTATCATACACCTCCGCCGCCGTGGGCACGCTGCTCAGTCCGTGGGTTGCGAACATCGTGATTGCAGTAGCGCTGACATTTTTCGCGTTCACCACGATTCTGGCCTACTACTACTATGCGGAAACGGGCATCGTGTATCTTTTCGGGAAGGGGAAGCGGGAGCACATCGCCATCTGGGTTCTCCGCATCGTCATCATCTTGGCGGTTTTCTATGGTTCCTTGAAAGAGGCGAAGGCAGCGTGGGACCTCGGCGACATCGGCGTAGGGGCGATGG
>ONXT01000096.1 GCA_900321845.1 uncultured Bacteroidales bacterium
ATGCTCAACATCCGCTTCACCTACGCCACCAACGGCGATAAGATTTACGCTATGGATATGGAAACGGGCGAAGAACAGGAAGTTTCGGCCTATCCCACACCCGATGAACTATGGACTTGGACTTTCGGCGATGCTGACGAATGGCGGGACAAGTTCAACGAGCAGCCCCTGTTCAACAATGGAACGAAGAACCCCCGCTATTATCAGGAAATCGCCATCAACAAGACCCTTGCAGCCATAGCAGCGGGAAAAGACCGCATCTTGCTGACCCTTGCAACAGGAACGGGCAAGACCTACATTGCCTTCCAAATCGCTTGGAAACTCTTCCAAACCAAGTGGAACGTGAAGAAGACAGGCAACCGACCCCGCATCCTGTTTTTGGCTGACCGCAACGTTTTGGCCAACCAAGCCTTCAACGGATTCTTTGGCTTCGCCCCCGATGCCCTTGTGCGCATCAAGCCCGACAGCATCAGGAAGAACGGCAAAGTGCCTACCAATGGTTCTGTGTTCTTCACCATCTTCCAAACCTTTATGACAGGCGAGGACGGCAAGTTTGTGTTTGGCGACTACCCCAAGGACTTCTTCGACCTCGTTATCATCGACGAGTGCCACAGAGGTGGAGCAAAAGACGAAAGCAATTGGCGGGCTATCCTTGAATACTTTAGCCCCGCCGTGCAAATCGGTCTGACCGCAACCCCAAGACGGGAAATCAACGCCGACACATACAAATACTTTGGCGAACCCGTTTACCAATACTCATTGAAACAAGGCATTGCCGATGGCTTCCTGACCCCGTTCAGGCATTGCAAGATGCAAGGCACGATTGACGAATACATCTACAGCCCCGAAGACGAAATCCTGTCAGGCGAGGTGGACGAAACCAAGGTCTATACCGAGAAGGATTTCTACTCAGGCAATATCTATATCAAGCAGCGTGATGAAGCCCGTGTGAAAGAGTTTATGCAGCACATCAAGCCCGATGAAAAGACCATCGTGTTTTGCGCCACGCAGAACCACGCAGCGCAAATCCGTGATATGATAAACCGATTCCACAAGGGCAATCCCGAATATGCGGTGCGTGTCACGGCAAACGATGGGGAAATGGGCGAAACCTACCTGAAGGAATTTCAGGACAACGAAAAGACTATCCCCACCATCCTGACCACCTCGCAGAAACTGTCAACGGGGGTGGATGCCTTGAACGTACGCAATATCGTATTGCTCCGCCCCATCAAGAGTATGATAGAATTTAAGCAGATAATAGGCAGGGGAACGAGGCTTTACGATGGCAAGTATTACTTTACCATATACGACTTTGTGAAAGCATACGAGAACATCCAAGACCCCACTTGGGACGGCGAACCCGTTTGTCCTGTATGCGGCAACAACCCTTGTACTTGTAGTCCCGAACCTGTTGAATACGAACAAGACGAAGAAGGCGGCGAGGGCTTTGAAGTACACGAACCCCAGCCGTCATACGACACAAGGCGCAAAAAGGAAGATGAACCAGAAGCCGAGCGACCTGAGAAACTTGAAATCCGATTGTCAGACGGGCGTGCAAGGCGCATCCGATACATCAAGTCTGATATGTTTTGGGGAGCGGACGGAAAGCCTGTGAGTGCCGAGGATTTCCTTAATGCGATGTTCGGACAAATGCCAGAGTTCTACACCTCCATTGATGATCTCAGAGAAAAGTGGTCTTCACCCAAGACAAGGGAAGAATTGTTGGATAAGATGAGCGAAGCAGGCTATGACCTTGAAACGCTCAACCGAATCCGAACCCTAATAGACGCTGACAATTCTGACCTATTGGATGTCTTGGAATACATATCCTTCAATGTTGAACCCATCCAAAGGGCTGAGCGTGTGCAGCGCACCGATACCTACATTTCAACGCTGTCCGCTCCGCAACAAGACTTTGTTAGGTATGTCATTTCCCTATATATCCGTGAAGGCATTGAAGAACTTGGGACAAGCAAGTTGCCTGAGTTGCTGAATATGAAGTATGGTTCTGTTCAGGATGGCATATCCTATCTTGGGGGAATGAATATGGCAAAGCAGACCTTCTATGGCTTTCAGAGGAGCCTGTATCTGAATTAGGGGAGATCTCTGACCTCATCTTCAAGAATGAACCTCTGGCCGCAAAAATTGCAAGGATAATCACCAGTTAATCTGTGGTTCGTGTTTGCATTTTTTTGTACTTTTGCGCTGCAATTATGTTTAACCAAAATTTTTTCACCATGTGGGAATTCATTCTTTTTATTCTTATTGGAGCGTTGGCCGGCTGGCTGGCGGGATTGATCATGAGAGGCCACGGCTTCGGTTTCCTCGTTAACATCATCGTCGGCATCGTTGGCGGTTTCCTCGGCGGATGGCTCACCGGCCTTCTCGGTTTTAAAAATGGCGGCGGTCTCGGCGTTCAAATCCTTGTCGCTGTCGCCGGCGCTTGCCTCCTGCTCTTTATTCTTTCGTTCTTCAAGAGAAGAAAGTAGTTTTTCTGAGAGAAATGTAACACCCACTGCCGTTTTGTTTTCTACGGTTGTGGGCTTTTTTTGCGTTTTCTTTAATAATATAATTAGGGATAGTCATTTAAAAAATAATGCTTATCTTTGTCGCCGAATTTTAAAATAGGAATTATGAAAAATAAATCTTTGTTATTGGCGCTTGTCGCAATGGGCTTGCTGCTGTGCTTCTCTTCCTGCAAAAAGGATAAAGTGGTGGACGGACTGATTGAAGGTGCTGTTACCGACATCGATGGAAACACTTACAATGCCGTGCAACTTGGGGATCAGGTATGGATGGCCTCGAATCTGAGGTGTACCAAATATGCCGACGGTACCGGTCTTACCTACGGTTTGACCGTGACTTCGGACGCGCCCTGCTATTATCCGCCCAATGACAATATCGACATAGTGGACACATGTGGTTACCTGTACAATTGGAAAGCGGTTATGCGCAGCTCCTCTACCTCCTACCTCAAACCGAGCGGCGTACAGGGCATCTGCCCCGACGGCTGGCATGTGCCGAGCGTGGAAGAGTGGAGAACCCTCCTCGACTATTTAGGTACCAACGCCAATTATATTACCGGTGAAAATTCTAAAAATGTTGCTAAATCTTTGGCCGCCAATGAATTATGGACGGTTGACAGCATCAATGCCTACACCGTTGGCAACGACTTGAGCGCCAACAATGCCACGCTGTTCACGGCTTATCCCGCAGGAAGCTACAACGGCAACTATGTACGTTACGGCACCCGCGCCGACTTCTGGACCTGCTCCGAACATAGCGCCACCGCTGCCGACATTGCTTCCCTCAGCCACAACTCTCCCATTGTTTCCATCAATAATGGCGAGAAAACTTATGGTCGCTCAGTACGCTGCGTCAAAGACTAACCGACGATCAACGTCAACAATTCACTTGGTTCCCGCACGATGAATTTCGCTCCTCCGCGGACGAGTTCGGCTTCGTCGCGAAAGCCCCACAGCACGCCGATGCTTTGGTCGATGCCTGCATTCCGTGCGGTGAGCATGTCGGTGGCGGTGTCGCCGACATAGAACGCGTTCTCAGGCTTCTCTCCGGCTATCTGCAATATGTCGAAAACCACGTCTGGCGCGGGCTTCGGGCGTGCTCCTTTTTTGTTGCCTATGGCCGCTGCAAAGCGGATGGTAGGGAAGTAGTGTTTCATCAAATCATCCATCGCCTCGTGTGCCTTGTTGGAGGCGACAGCCGTCTTGATTCCTCGTTCCTGAAGCGATTCCAGCAGCTCCACGATGCCGTCGTAGGGGCGCGTCGTGTCCATCTTATGGATGGCGTAGAATTGCAGGTATTCCTCAAAGAGGGGAGTGATGATGGCATTGGTGCGGGCGTTTTCTGGCAGCATGCGCTCCACTAACTTGCGGATGCCGTCGCCGACAAAGTAATTGTAGGCCTCCGTCGGGTGTTCGGGATAGCCGTGTGCGCGTAAAATGTGGTTCCCGCAAAATGCGAGATCCTCAATCGTGTACAACAGGGTCCCGTCGAGGTCGAAAATTACAATCATATTCTATTCTGTTAGAGAGGCAAATTTTTGCATTGGTACACTTATTTCCCGAATAAAATCCAGTTCGTCGCATATTGGTTGGGTTCTTCCCCCAGATATTGCAATTTCCCGAAATTGTCGCGGTAATAGCCGTGGCTCCAGCCGCCCATGTCGAGGTAAATGGCGTTGCTGACCTTCGCCTTCGCCAGCAGGTTCACGTATTGGGGGTAGGGGAGGGTGTCCTTCGACTGGACGAGGCAGAGTTTGCCGTCTTTTTCTGCCAAGCTCCTGAAAACAAAGGATTTGCGGAACAGATTTTGCAAGGAGTCGCTGCTGACCACGCTGTCGTTCCTGAGGATGAGGATTTGTTGGAAGCCCATTCCGTGGCGAGCGGCGGCGCTGTCGAGGGCGGCATGGTTGGCGAAGTCGAAGTGGGCTTTGCCATCGTAAAAGGTGAAAACTCCGGTGCAAACAGGCTCATCGGAGCCGGCGTAGAGGATGCCAGCGCTCACGTGGTTGCAGCGGATGTTGTCGTGTGCGAAGGTGTCGAGGCAGTGTGCGGTGAAGGCGGCGCAGCAGCAGAAAAGCGAACTGTCGCGCATCGGAACCTCTGCGCCGCACACGAGATCCAGCGTGTCAAACTG
>ONXT01000115.1 GCA_900321845.1 uncultured Bacteroidales bacterium
AATGATTTTTCCTTCGACTTTTATTTCCATAATGCAAATTATTTACCTTGATTTTTCTTTTCTTTATCTGTTTTTTCCTTTTTCCCGAAAATAGTCACGTTGATGTAGCGTTTCGGATTGGCTTTGATGTCAACGACCAAGTCCTTGAGGCTTTGGATGGTTTCCTCCACCTTGTTCACCACCGTTTCCTCGCTCATGAGATTGCCGATGGTGCCTTCGCCGCGGTTGACCTTGGCGACCATCTCCTTCACTTCAACAATCGTTTGGTTGGCGTTGGCAATCACCTCGGCGATTTCCGCTTTCGCCAATGTATCGGAGATCTTGTCGAAATTGTCCAGAACCTGCGTCAATTGCGGGGATGCCTCGTCAAGCGTCTTGCCGAAGCGGTCAAGGCTGGTTACCAGGCTATTGACCTTGCCCTTGTTATCTGCCAGAATATCATTAAGATTGTGGGTGGCGGCCTCGATGTTTTCGAGGGTGGCCTTGAGATTCTCACCGCCGCCGTCCTTGTGGAGGACATCTTTCAACTCCATGCCGATGGTATCGACGCTGGCGACCACGCTGGCAATCTGGTCCTTCATGTCGGCGATGCCGTCGAGCATGCCGGGCTTAACGGAGCAGGGAATCGTATCGCCATCTCGGAAGGAGGATTTGGAAGTGCCCATCACAATATTGAGGACGTTGCCCCCCAACAAGCCGTTGGCCATCACCTCCAAGCGGGAATCATCCGGCAGATCGAAATTCTCGTTGAAGAGAATATGCGCACAGATACGCGGAGGATTGGCACTCAACATCTCCACGCTTTGCACCATACCGACCTTGTACCCCGAAAGCCACACTTGCGTGTTCTGCTGAACGCCCGTCGCATTGTCCATCAAGCAATAATAATAGGTCTTCTTGTGGAAGACATTGATGCCTTTCAAGAAATTACAACCGATATAAAAAACCACGATAGCGCAAATGCACAAGATGGCGACGCGGATTTTTTTCTTGCTATCTTTCACATCTTGCGGATTCTTTGATTTTTTATCCATAATTAAGGTCTTAAATGTCAAAAACTTACATTCACTAAAGCAATTCGCAAAGTTACACAAATTTATTTAATGAAAAGGGCCTTCTTTTAGAAAAAATTAAAAAAAGAGAGCCGCGATAATGGCCCTCTACAAAACAGTGAGGTCGATTTAATGAACCGTGACAGTATTGTAATCTCTGAAGGTTCACATTTGCACCAAATGCTGGCAAATGTGCTCGAAGTCGCCAACCGAGAGCTGCTCAGGTCGCTTGGCAAAGATTTCATCCGCGAGGAAACTTTCGGGGAACTGCAACGTTTTCAACGAATTGCGCAGGGTTTTGCGGCGCTGGTTGAAGGCGGTCTTCACCACCATCTTGAACATTGTTTCATCGCAGTTGAGGTGTTTGTCGGGATTCCTTCTCAGCCGGATGACCGCCGACTTCACCTTGGGCGGAGGATTGAAGGAGTGTTCGTGCACGGTAAACAGGTAATCGATATCGAAGAATGCTTGGAGCAGGACACTCAATATCCCATACATTTTTTTCCCTGGTGAAGAGGCGATTCTTTCCGCCACCTCCTTCTGGAACATCCCCACAGATTCGGTCACTAAATCCTTGTTTTCCAATATCTTGAAAAGGATTTGCGAAGAGATGTTATAAGGGAAATTGCCGATGATGCTGACGGGGGAAGCGTACATTTCAGCCAGGTTCAATTTCAAGAAATCGGCGGAAATGATGTGCGGGACTAACGACGGGAATCTTTGCTGAAGATACGCCACCGACTCCCTATCCAATTCCACCACTTTGAAATCGACATCCCGTTTCTCCATCAGGAATTGCGTCAGAACACCCATACCGGGACCGATTTCGAGAATATGCGCATTCGGGGCCTGCAACGCGTCCACGATATCGCGGGCGATGCCCTCGTCATTCAAAAAATGCTGTCCTAATGATTTCTTAGCACGAACTGACTTCATAATACCTTGTAATAATGCATATTGACTGACAACGAAGAAGTAACATCTACCTTATAGTTAAAAAAAATGCCCACCTTTACGGGCAGGCATTTTTTCGTAAGGTATTGAAAGACTATTCTTCTTTCTTTTCCAAGTCTTCTTTCAATTTTTGGAGAACGCCGAGGTCACCCAAAGTGGTCTTTTCGGCCTTTTCATTGATAGAAGCGATCTCCTTGGCCTTCTTCTTGTCTTCAGCCATCATCTTCTTCTTGTCTTCCTCAGGGCTGAGTTGCCAAGTTCTGGTGTGAGAGAGGTTGATCTTCTTGGCTTCCTTGGAGAATTCAACAACTTTGAACTTGAGAGTTTCGTCAACTTTCGCAGTGTTGCCGTCTTCTTTGAGAAGTGCGCGGTTGAAAGCGAAGCCTTCGATACCGTAAGGCAGGGAAACGACGGCGCCCTTGTCGTTCATGCTAACGATGGTGCCTTCGTGTTCGGAACCGACGGTGAAGATGGTTTCGAATACATCCCACGGATTTTCTTCAAGTTGTTTGTGGCCGAGGCTCAGACGACGTTCTTCAACGTTGACTTCGAGAACAACAACGTCGATTTTGTCACCGATGTTGGTGAATTCTGCCGGATGTTTGATCTTCTTGGACCAGGAGAGGTCGGAGATGTGAATCAAGCCGTCAATGCCTTCTTCCAATTCCACAAAGATACCGAAGTTGGTGAAGTTGCGGACGGTAGCAGTATGCTTGGAGCCGACAGGATATTTTTCAGCGATGTTTTCCCACGGATCAGGAGTCAATTGCTTGATACCCAGTGACATTTTTCTTTCTTCGCGGTCGAGGGTCAGCAGAACGGCATCGATTTCGTCACCAACCTTGAGGAAGTCGTGAGCGGTGCGGAGGTGCTGTGACCATGACATTTCAGAAACGTGGATGAGGCCTTCAACGCCGGGCATGATTTCAAGGAAAGCACCGTAGTCGGCGATGACAACCACCTTGCCGTGAACTTTGTCGCCAACCTTCAGGTTCGGGTCGAGAGCATCCCACGGATGCGGAGTGAGCTGCT
>ONXT01000192.1 GCA_900321845.1 uncultured Bacteroidales bacterium
CGACCGTCCAGTTCTTGTTCGTTTTGGCATCCTGGCGGATCTCCAGAATCAGCGACATCAGTTTGTCGGTATATTCCGAATTTCCTTGACCGGATTCTTCCTTCATGCCGAGAATATCATAGAAGAAGATGTTGAAATACTTCTTCAACGTGGTCAGATCCTCCTCATTCAGAGAGAGTTTGCCATCTTTCACCGAATTGATGATTCGAGTGGCGTCAAAGAGTTCCGACAGAAGTTTCGGGGTGTTGAGGTCGTCGTTCATCGCGTTGTAGCACTTTTCCACCCAAGCATTGATGTCTTCATCGGAATGGTCACCGCTCTTGAGTTTCGGGAGCTGGCGGGCAGCCGCATACAACTTGTTCATGCCTTTTTCGGCAGCGAGAAGAGCTTCGTTGGAGAAGTCAAGCGTGCCGCGATAATGAGCCTGCAGCACGAAGAAACGGATGGTCATCGGGGAGTAGGCTTGCTGCAACAGCTCATGGCTGCCTGTGAAGAACTCGTTGAGAGTGATGAAGTTACCCAATGACTTCCCCATCTTTTGTCCGTTGATGGTAATCATATTGTTGTGCATCCAATATCTGACCGATTCTTTGCCATTAGCGACTGTGCTCTGGCAAACTTCAGATTCGTGATGCGGGAAAAGCAGGTCGATGCCGCCGCCGTGGATATCGAATTGCTCACCTAAATACTTGGTACTCATAGCAGTACATTCGATATGCCAACCAGGGAAGCCATCGCTCCAAGGGGATTTCCAGCGCATGATGTGTTCGGGGGAAGCCTTTTTCCAGAGGGCGAAATCGGCGGGATTGTGTTTTTCCTCCTGCCCGTCCAAAGCGCGGGTATTGGCGATCAACTCACTCAAAACACGTCCGGAAAGCTTGCCATAGCCGAAGTCCTTGTCGAATTTTTCCACGTCGAAATAGACCGAACCGTTTGATTCGTATGCGTATCCGGCATCATAAATCTTTTTCACCATGTCGATCTGTTCCATGATATGGCCGGAAGCACGGGGTTCGATGGAGGGTTGTTTCACGTTCAGCGCATCCATTGCGCGATGATAGCTGTCGAGGTAGTATTGCGCAACTTCCATCGGTTCAAGTTGTTCCAGACGGGCTTTCTTTGCGATTTTGTCCTCGCCGGAATCGGCGTCATGCTCCAAATGCCCGACATCGGTAATATTGCGGACATAGCGCACTTTGTAGCCGATATGCTGTAGGTATCTGAAAACCAAATCAAAAGTCACTGCCGGACGGGCGTGTCCCAAATGGGGTTCGCCATAAACCGTAGGTCCGCAGACATACATTCCCACCAAGTTGGGATGAAGAGGTTCAAAATGTTCTTTTTTCTTAGTTAAAGTATTGAAAATCTCAAACTTAGCTTTATTGTCTATATTTTCCATATCGTTAAAATTATCTTTTCAAAAACAGCTGCAAATCTCAAATTTACACGCTGCAAAATTACACATAAAAAATGAAAAATGGCAAATTTATATGGATTTTACATACGCAAGAGAGGAATTTTGAGCCGCCAAAATGATTTATTTAAAAAATTTGTGCGGGATAAAGAAAAAAGTTGTATTTTTGCAGCCTCAAACACGGGAGTTTAGCTCAGCTGGTTTAGAGCGCCTCCTTGACAGGGAGGAGGTCAGCGGTCCGAATCCGCTAACGCCCACACGAGACGCCGGTGCAGCTTCAGAAAGCGCACCGGCTTTATTATTTTTGGGAAGCCCCCTTCCGTGCTTGGAATGGGGAAACTCGTGAATTGTGTTTTACATCCCACAAAGCAGACGATAATCACAATAGGTGCAATGTTCCTCCTCGGCAGTCCTTTCAAAATTCTCATCGGGATTCAACATCTTTTTGCTCAAAAAGAATGTCAATTTGTCTTTGAAATCAGCGGCAATAAGTCCAAAATCATTCACACAAGCCCCCTCTGTCTGCAAACGCGCATCATAAGTATCGCCATTGGCTTCACGGATAAAAACGATGGAAGGCATTATATTTTCAGTCTTCTCGCTATCTGACAATTGAATGGGACCGCCATTCTGCGCCTCAATATGCGGTTCCATTTTTACGCTGCCATGAAGTTCCTCCATAATGGCCAAAGAATACAGGAAGGTCTGGAAGACATAACGGTTGCCCCCGTCGAACAAATCCCCGAGAATACCAATTTGGGAGTCCCTTTCCTGTTTCCCGCCGGTTTTATAATCCACGATACGGATAGCCGGGCAATCCGTTTTGGGGTGATGCTCGATATAATCCAGCCGGTCGATGACGCCGCCGATATAAAGGTCCTGCTCCTTTCCGCAAACCTCCACCTTGATTTTCGCATAATGGCGTTTTTCCATCTGAAGGATGCGGAAAGGCGCCAATTTCTGGTCGATGCGAACCAAGCGCCAGAGGTACTCGCGAACGACCTTTCGGGCAATGACCAGTTCACCCGTATAATCCCTCACCTCGGAGAAGGGCTGTTCGAAAATCTCGGTGCGGAACGCCTCATCAACAGCCGCGTCGATCTGGTCTTTGCTCAAATTCTGCAACATTTCGGGCGTGATTCTGTTGCTGCCGGCAGATTTCATCAGCGCAGAATAGAGGACTTCTGCCGCTTTATGGAATACCGTGCCGAATTGATTGGCTGCCAGCGTGGATGAAAAATCTTCCTGCACGTTGATTTTCGCTACATATTTATAATAGTATTGAAGCGGACAATTCTGGTAGGTGTTGATGGCCGAGGGGGAAAGAATGCTCATCTTCCACTCGCTCTTTCCTTTTTCATCGCTGACCTCAACTACTTTCCCACTGCCCAGGGAGGCCATACTCCGAGCGACCTCCTCCGTCTTATCGATTTTTCCAATCTGGGCAGGAGGTCTGACATCAGTGCCAACAGGCGAAAAATCAAGATGTTGCGTTGCAATCGGCAAATCGGTTTCCGCCAACAGCTGACGCATAAAACGCGACATCTCGCACTTGCTTGAATCCATATCTGAGGCAGCGAACATCATCGTAACTTTGCGTGCGCGCTGCAAAAGCCGGAAAAAGTTGTAGGCATAAATGTTAACCTGTTGCTTCTCAGTAGTCAGGCCTGCATACTCCCGTAAACAGTAAGGAATCAGAGAGGTGATATGTCCCGAACGCGGCAGCGTGCCGTCGTTGGCGGAAAGAATCAGGATGTTCTCAAAATCAAGCGAACGCGTTTCCAGCATTCCCATCACCTGCACGCCTTCAACCGGCTCGCCATGAAACGGCACCGACAAGGTGCGGAGCATATTCATAAGCAGGCTACAGGTCAGATCACGCCCAAGCCCCAAATTCATTTTCTGTAATTTCTCCACTACCAGATGGGCACGATAAAGCGCCTCGGCATAAAGCGGGAAATGGGTTTCATCCGCACGACCGGAAACCTCAGCCAACACAGCAAGCAAATTATCGTCCAGATAATCAAGCATTTGCGAAGCGTTCTCCCCTTCAACCTTGCGATTCCAAACCTTCAGGCGGGCATCCTCATCATCCTTCCAAAAAGGCGTAAAGGGATGATTTCTGACCTTCATGAAAAAAGAGTTATAAAAATATTGGTTCACCTGCTCCGAATC
>ONXT01000032.1 GCA_900321845.1 uncultured Bacteroidales bacterium
CGGCAGGTATTTCTCGAAAGTGCGCTCCTTGCCGATGGTGAGGATGAGTTGCACAAACGACTCGAAGATGTCGTGAGAGGTACCTTGTTTGGCCTCCGCCCAAAGCAGCGACTTGAGGTCATCGTTCTCCAAATCCTCGAACAGCGACTGCTGTGTGTTTTCAACAATGTGCTTGGCAATGACGAAATCGATGTTGCCGAGTTGGGTGTATTTGTAACTGTTGAAGAAATCCTCGCGGATACGGCTTTTGAGAGGTTCTTCTTTGAGTTTGGATAGGGAAATCATACGCTGTTACTACAAATTCTCCAAAATGAAGTTCGTCAACTTGGTGTACAGTTGGTAGCGGGTGTTGCCGCCATAAATGGAGTGGTTTTTGTTGGGATAGAAGAACTGCTCGTATTGTTTTTCGGCCTTGTTGAGTTGCGTTACGAGGTCCATGGAGTTTTGGAAGTGTACGTTGTCGTCGGCGGTGCCGTGGATGAGCAGGTAGTTGCCTTGTAGTTTGTTGGCGAAGAAGCAGGGCGAGTTGTCGTCGTAGCCACTCGGGTTGTCCTGCGGTTTTTGCAGGAAGCGTTCGGTGTAGATGTTGTCGTAGTAGCGCCAGTTGGTGACGGGGGCTACGGAGATGGCCATCTTGAAGGTACCTTCGCCTTTGAACATGGAGAGGGCGGAGAGGTAGCCGCCGAAGCTCCATCCCCAGATGCCAATGCGATCTTTTTCAACGTAGGGGAGGGTTTTCAGGTAGTTGGCAGTTGCGATTTGGTCGATGGCCTCGTATTTTCCCATCTGTTTGTAAATCACCTTCTTGAAGTTGTCGCCGCGCCCAGCCGTGCCGCGTCCGTCGGTGCAGACCACGATGTAGCCTTTTTGTGCCAACATCTGATACCAAGCGAAATCGAATGGACTGTCGTAGGCGTTGCTAACCTGTTGTGAACCAGGACCTCCGTAAACATACATCAGCACGGGATATTTCTTGTTCGCATTGAAATCGGCGGGTTTGATCATCCAGCCGTTGAGCGTCACGCCCTCGCTGGTGGTGAAGGAGAAGAGGTCTTTCTTGGCGAAACCGTATTGGGCGACGCGCTCTTTGAATGAGGCGTTGTCTTCAATGGTGTACAATTTCTTGCCATTGGCATTATGCAATGTGTAAACCGGTGGCATATTGGCATTGGAGTAGTTGTTGCAGTAAAAATGGGCGTTGCTGTTGAAAGTCGGGTCGTTCCAGCCGGTGCCATCGGTCAGCATTCTCTTCTTCTTCCCATCGAAATTGATGCTGTACAAATCCTGGTTCAGCGTGTGGGATTCATTGGAAACGTAGAAGATGGTTTTCTTCGGGAAATCAATGGCGCAAATGTGTTTCACTTCAAATTCGCCGGCGGTAAGTTGAACGGGTTGCTGGCCGAATTCGGCTTTGTAGATGTGGTTGAAACCATCGCGTTCGGAGGTGAAAATCACGGTTTTATTATCTTCCAGAAAATAGTAGTCGTCGGTGATTTCCAACCACCACTTGTTCTCGTCGGATAGCACGATCTCCTTCGTGTTGGCTTGCGTATTGCAGCGATAGAAATCCAGTTTGTTTTGCAGACGGTTGAGTTTCAATACGATGAGGTCAGTGGAATTGGGCAGCCAGTAGATGCGCGGGAAGTAGCAGTCATCGTTTTCGAAGTTGATTTTCTGTGTTTTATTGTTTTTCAAGTCATAGAAAAAAACGTCAACGAGAGAGTTGTCTTCGCCGGCTTTGGGATACTTGTAGGTATATTCTTCGGGATATAGGTCTCCCCAAATGGTCATCGAGTATTGTTTCACGTTGCTTTCGTCGAAGCGGAGGAAGGCGATTTTGCTGCCGTCGGGGGCCCATTCGAAATACTTGGGCTGGCTCAGTTCCTCTTCGTAAACCCAGTCGGCGATGCCGTTGCGGATGGCGTTTTCCTTACCGTCGAAGGTGATTTGTGTCTCCTTCTGCGTGGCGAGATCAATGTAGAAGAGGTTGTAGTCGCGGACGAAAGCGACCTTGCTGCCGTCCTTGGAAAATTCGGCGAAACTGATTTTACCCTTCGCGGTGTCGGCCACGGGAATTATCTTATGTGATTGTAAATCACACACATAGAAATCGGCTAACGAGGAACGGCGGTAGATGTACTCCTGATTGAAGGCGAAGAGTATTTTGGTACACGACTCGTCGAAGGAGTAATCATCGATATCCATCAGGTCGAGTGTTCCGTTGGAATAGGCTTTCAGGTCGGCGGAGGTGATGATCTTCTCGATCTCCTTGCCGGTTTCAAAGCTGTATTTGCAGATGTCCACCTTGCTATAGACGGAGTAGTAGTCGCTGTTGGGCATGGAAGCGAAGCCGGGAACGCGGTTCGGATAGAAGGCGTACCGTTTCCAGATGTCGGCTACGGTGATTTCCTTCTGGGCGAAAGAGTTGTAGATGGTGCCGCAGGTGGCGACGACAAGGGCGATGGCGATGATGATTCTTTTCATTGTTGTGATTTTTTGGCTTCTATGCGTTATTTCTTTTTTCTGAAGGTCTTCTTTTTGGCGGTGGGTGCGGTGTTGGCGATGATGTCGAGGCATTCGGCGAGGGAGAGGTTCTCGGCGACGGTGCCCTTGGGGATCTTGAAGTTGTCTTCGCCGTTGGTGATGTATGCGCCGTAGCGGCCGTTCATCACCTTGATGTTCTCGTTTTCAGGGTAGCTGCACAGCACGTTCTTGGTCTTGGAGTTCTTGATGAGCTCGATGGCCTCTTCCAAAGTCAGGTTGACAATCATCGTGCCCTTTTCGAGGGTGTAATTATGGTCGTCGTATTTGAGGTAGGGGCCGAAGCGACCGACAGCGGCGGTGATTTCCTTGCCTTCCCATTCGCCGAGGCTTCGTGGGGCGCGTTCCACGTCCGTTTTGCGTTTCAGTTCAATCAGTTCGATGCAGCGTTCGCAGCTGATTTCAGTCGGTTCTTCCGTTTTGGGGATGGATACGAAGCTGTTGTCGAACTTGATGTAAGGGCCGAAACGGCCGATGCCGATGGTGATGTCCTTGCCTTCGTATTGACCGGCTACGCGGGGCAGCTTGAACAGGTCGAGGGCCTCTTCCAAGGTGATGTTTTCGATGGACTGGTGCGGTTTGAGGCGGGCGTAACGGGGTTTCTGGTCCTCGTAATTCTCGCCGATTTGCGCCATCGGACCGTATTTGCCCAACTTGACATAGACGTTCTGGTTGTTTTTGTCCTGACCGAGCAGGCGTTCGCCGCTGGCCTTGGTGGAGTGGGCGAGTGCGTCTTCAATGGATTCGTGGAAGCGGGTGTAGAATGCCCGTAACATCTTCTGCCATTGTAGCTTGCCCTCGGCGATTTCGTCGAATTCGCTTTCCACGCTGGCGGTGAATTTGTAATCCATGATATCCTTGAAATTCTCTTGCAGATATTCGTTCACCACGATGCCGATGTCGGTCGGGAAGATTTTGTTCTTTTCAAATCCGTACTTCTCTTTCTTGATCTCCTCTTTGATGGCGGATTTTTTAAGCACGAGTTGGCAGAATTCCCTTTCGCCGCCGGGGCGGGATTCGTTGACCACGTAACCGCGTTTGAGGATGGTGGAGATGGTGGGGGCATAGGTGGAGGGGCGGCCGATGCCAAGCTCTTCGAGGTTTTTCACGAGGCTGGCTTCGGTGTAGCGCGCCGGAGGTTGGGCGAATTTCTGGACGGCCTTGATCTCGTTGGCGGTCAGGCTGTTGCCGACGGCCACGGGCGGGAGCCATCCCTTAATTTCCTCGTCTTCTTCATCGTGGGATTCGGTATAAACTTTCAGAAACCCTTGAAACAGAATGATTTCACCATTGGCGATGAATTTCTCGCTTCTGTCGGGGACGGGGATTTCGATGGTGGTTTTTTCGGTTTTCGCATCGCTCATCTGGGAGGCGAGGGTGCGTTTCCAAATCAGTTCGTAGAGGCGTTTGGCGAAGGTGTCGCCCGGAATGGTGTGGTTGGCCATGGAGGTTGGGCGGATGGCTTCGTGTGCTTCTTGTGCGCCGACGGTCTTGGTGACGTACTTGCGGGTTTTGGCGTACTCTTCGCCGTATGACTTCACGATTTCATCGTGGGCGGCGGCGAGGGCGAAGTCGGAGAGGTTGACGGAGTCGGTACGCATGTAGGTGATGTAACCGGCTTCGTAGAGTTGTTGCGCCACCACCATGGTTTTGCTGACGGAGAAACCCAATTTGCGGGAGGCTTCCTGTTGCAGGGTGGAGGTGGTGAAGGGCGGAGCGGGGGACTTTTTGCCCGGAGTTTTTTCAACCGCACTGACTGCGAACGACTTGTTGATGCAGTCGGTGAGAAATTGGCGGGCATCCTCCTTGGAGTTGAATCGGGCGTTGAGCTCGGCGTCGAAGACTGACTTTTCTTGGTTGTCGGCTTGGAACTGCCCCACTACGCGGTAAACGGAGGAGGTTTTGAACTGGTTGATTTTGCGTTCGCGCTCCACAATGAGTTTGACGGCGACAGACTGCACGCGGCCGGCGGAGAGTTGGGGTTTCACCTTGCGCCAGAGGACGGGCG
Source organism: uncultured Bacteroidales bacterium (assembly GCA_900321845.1). Taxonomy (GTDB): domain Bacteria; phylum Bacteroidota; class Bacteroidia; order Bacteroidales; family WCHB1-69; genus UBA1756. Next base: position 4,550 of record ONXT01000032.1, read on the forward strand.
ATAGCTCGAAGCCCACGAGGCGGTCGAGGATGCGGCGCGCCTGCTGTGCATCCACCAAGTCCACGTCGAGTTTGCGGGGATTGGACAGCGCGTTGTCGATGGCCGTCTTGGTGATTTCGTGGAAAACAATGCGCTTGGTCTTGTCTTCCGGAATGTCGGCGGCTTCCATCAGGTGCCAGGAAATGGCCTCTCCCTCGCGGTCGTCATCGGTTGCGAGCCAGACTATCTCGGAATCGTTCACCATTTTCTTGATGTCGGAAATCAGTTTTTTCTTATCGGGAAGGATTTCGTACTGCGGAAGGAAATTCTTGCTGACGTCAATGCCGAGGTCTTTCTGCGGCAAATCGCGTACATGACCCTTGCTGGAGATCACCGTATAGTCTTTAGTTATAAACTTTTGAATGGTTTTAGCTTTAGCCGGGGATTCAACGATGATTAGATTTTTGCTCATACAATATTTAATATATATTTTCAAAATTTGGGGCGGCAAAAGTAAACAAATTTGGCCAAACCGAACGGAGTCCCCCCGATTTTTTTTCTTGAATGCTCTTCAGTGCATAGGCCGAGTGCCGCAATCAAAACATTCATAATGGATTACAACGGGAATGGAATTTTCCCCCATCCCTTGCTCACCGCATCAAATCTGCTTCTTCCAGTTCGCCTTTTTCAGGTAAATGGAAGCGGCGATTCCCATCAGCAAGCCATAGACGATTTCGGCGCACCAAATCACTTCAATCGGCATTTCAAACACCTTGGTGACAAGCATCACGTACCCTACATAAATCACCAACACACCCATTTCCAGCACGAAAGCCACCAGCGTGTTGCCGGTACCCGACACTGTGGAAAAGAGCCCCATTCCCACACACATGACAAGTGTGCTTAGGCAGATGACGCGCAACGAAGGCACGGAAAGCACCGCCAAGTGCGCATCGTCGGTGTAAAGCCCCGCCAACTGCTCGGGAAACAGCAGGCAGACCGTGACAAGCACGGCGGCGAAAGCGAGGGAGATGCCGATAATCCGTTTCAGCAGCGTGCCCAGCTCGGCTTCATTCCCTTCACCTATGATTCTGCTGGTCAGCGTGTTGGCCACTACGCCAAAGGCAAAGGCCGGCACGCTGATTAGTAGATATACGCTTCGCACAATGCTGGAAATCGCAACCGGCTGCTCGCCCATACGCTCAATCATCATAAAGAACAGAAACCATATTCCGAAGGAAATCAAGTTCTGTCCCATCGAGGGCAGCGAGAGGCCTACAATGTTTTTGACGAGTGGAAAATTGAATTTTTTAACAGGAAAAATGCCGTATTCTCGGGTAGGAATATTCACGAAAGTGTAAATAATGAAGAGAATGAGGGCGGAGCATTCGGCCATTACGGAGGCGATGGCGGCACCGCTGATACCCAGATGCGGAAAGCCGAAATTCCCGAAAATCAGACAATAGTCGAAAAATATGTTAATCGCCGCCATCAGCAAAGTCGTATAGGTTATTACTTTCGTGTTGGAAAGTCCGACGTAAAGTGAGCGGAAGAGGAAGTTGAAGCAGACGAATACGATGCCGTAGTGGCGGAATTTCATGTACTCTTCCGCCGCCGCCCGAATGTTGGGAGAGGTGATGATGTGGTTCAGCAGAACGTCTGTCAGAAAGTGCATCAGCAGAAAAAGCGTGATGGCAAGGCAGAGAACCACCACCAGCCCGTGTTTGAAAACCGTGCCAATTTGTGTTAAATTCCCCTCTCCGAAACGCCTTGCGACGATGATTTGGATACCGACGGCAAAGCCCCAGGCCAACGTGGAAAAAACGTAATAATAGAGCCCCGCCATCATCGCCGCGCCCAACTCGATGTTGCCCAAATGCCCCAAAAAAGCCGTATCGACGAAAGTAATCAGCGTCTGCGCCAAATTCCCGATCATGATCGGGACCGCCAAATAGATGATGTTTTTGGTGTTATAAGAGGAACTGAGCATACTTGAAAATCGGCTGCAAAAATACAACTTTAACTTCACACTCATCCTTTACACTTCATCCTTCATCCTTAAAATTTTCGTATCTTTGCCGCCCGAATTTTGAACCAAGAAAATGGAAGAAGATATTATCAAAAGCATTAGTAATGAGGAATACAAACACGGTTTCGAGTCCCAAATCGAAAACGAAGAGTTCCCGCGCGGATTGAACGAGGAGATCATCCGGATGATTTCCGAACGCAAGGAGGAACCTGAGTGGCTGTTGGAATTCCGCCTCAAGGCCTTCCGCAAGTGGCAGACCATGACGGAACCCGATTGGGCGCATCTCCATTACAAAAAACCGAATTATCAGGACATCATCTACCTCTCAATTCCAAAAAAGAAGGAGTATTCTGAGGTGGTCAAAACGTTTGACAAACTCGGTATTTCCCTGGACGAAGACAAGGACAAATTCAGCTCCGTGACAAAAAATGAGGAGACAATGGTGGCGGTGGATGCCGTCATCGATTCCGTTTCCGTAAAGACCATGTATTCAAAGATGCTTGAGGAGCAAGGGATTCTGTTCTGTTCTTTCGGTGAGGCCGTGAAGAAATATCCCGATTTGGTGAAAAAATACTTGGGGTCGGTGGTGCCCGCCGGCGACAACTTCTTCGCCGCCCTCAACTCCGCCGTCTTCAGCGAAGGCTCCTTCTGCTACATCCCCAAGGGCGTCCGCTGTCCGATTGACCTCTCCACCTATTTCCGCATCAATGCCAAGAATTCCGGGCAGTTTGAGCGCACGCTCATCGTGGCCGACGAAGGCGCGTATGTGAGCTACCTTGAAGGCTGTACTGCTCCGCAACGCGATGAAAATCAGCTACATGCCGCCATCGTGGAAATCATCGCCATGCAGGATGCCGAGGTGAAGTACTCCACCGTCCAGAACTGGTTTCCCGGCGACAAAGACGGCAAGGGGGGCATCTACAACTTCGTGACCAAGCGTGGACTTTGCAAGGGCGCACGCTCCAAAATCTCATGGACGCAAGTGGAAACCGGTTCCGCCGTCACTTGGAAATACCCGGGCTGCGTATTGTTGGGCGATGACTCCGTCGGCGAGTTCTACTCCGTTGCCGTCACCAACAATTACCAGCAGGCCGACACCGGCACCAAGATGATTCACATCGGCAAAAACACCCGCAGTCTCATCGTCAGCAAAGGCATCTCCGCCGGACGAAGCCAGAACAGCTACCGCGGACTGGTGCGCATCGGCAAGAACGCCACCCACTCGCGCAACTTCTCACAGTGCGACTCCCTGCTGATGGGCGATAAATGCGGCGCACACACCTGGCCCTACGCCGATTGCCACAACAACAGCTCCATCCTTGAACACGAGGCCTCTACCGGCAAAATCTCTGAAGACCAACTCTTCTACTGCCAACAGCGCGGCATCAGTATGGAAAAAGCCGTCAGCCTCATCGTGAACGGCTATGCCAAAGGAGTTCTGGAGAAACTTCCCCTCGAATTTGCCGCTGAAGCGCAGGAACTTCTGAGCATCACCCTCAAAAACAGCATCGGTTAATTTGCTGAAATCCATTAATATTCATCAACCTTCAATCCTTCAAAAAATGCATTTAGCAGAAACCACCATAGAAAATATCGCTCTGCATGCGGTAGGAAACAAGCAGCTGGAAGAGCCGCTGCAACTGTCGCACGAACTTCTCAAAGTAAGCGATGAAGTGAAGAACGCACTCAAGTCCTATTTCATTTTCCCATTTAAAACGGATGAGTATTTCCAGTTTTTCAATGAGAATGGTTTAGAGATGAACGAGGTTTACAAGTGCGCCAGCACTATTTTCGAAGACCCCGATGCACTGTTGGAACAGTCACTCTATTTGGCACAACATCTTTATAATCAATGCACTCACCCGAAAATCAAGGATGGCGAGTTCTATGTTGTCTATTTCAAGAATGCGGTTTTGGACGATGAGCTGGTGGATGCGGTTGGACTTTTCAAGGCGGAAACGAAGGACACTTTCCTGAAAGTGCATCAGGAGGACGACAAGTTTGTGGTGGAGAGCGATTACGGCTTTGGGCTGACCAAGTTGGACAAAGGCTGTTTGATTTTCAACACGGAGAAGGAGCGCGGCTTTGTGGTGGCAGTGGTGGACAACACGAACCGCAATGCCGAGGCGCAGTATTGGATGGATGATTTCCTGCATGTGCGCCAACGGAAGGACGAGTTTTACAATACGCAAACGGTTCTCAACATGTGCAAGAGTTTTGTGACGGAATGCGTGCCGGAGCAGTTCGAGGTGACCAAGGCTGATCAGGCCGACATGCTCAACCGCTCGGTTGATTTCTTCAAAAAGAACGAAAACTTTGAGATGGAGACTTTCCAGCAGGAGGTGATCGGTCAGCCCGAGATGATTGAGAGTTTTAACGAGTACAAGGAGCAGTTCCAGCAGGAACATGATGTGGATGTGGCTGAGAACTTCAAAATTTCCGACAGCGCTTTGAAGAAACAGAGTCGCAACTTCAAGAGTGTCATTAAGTTAGATAAAAACTTCCATATCTACGTCCATGGTGACAACAAGCTTATCAAGAAGGGGTACGACTCCGAAACGGGGATGAACTACTACCAGATTTTCTTCAACGAGGAGTACTAAAATTTCAGCGAAAAATCTGGCGGAAGAAGGGACTCTTCGCCGCCATTTCCTCATCTTCCCATGGGGGAGGCAGACAATCGGGACACCAGTGGCCGCCCTCCAAAATCAAAACAGGGGAGGCCTGGAAGCGATGTCCACGATGGCATTCCCACTCTAATCGTTCCGCGGGGTTGCCCGAATAGCTGTCCGACAATAGTTGTCCGCCTCGGAAAGCGGCTGCGGCTTGCAACTCTTCGATGGAGAGTTCTTGCAGTGGTTTGCTCTCATCGTAGCCGTGGTCGATATGGATGGCCGCCTCTTCATCGGCCGGCTGGCTCCAATTTTGATGCGCCCAGTCGGGAATGGCCTTCCACGCCTCCAGACTTCCGTAATAAGCCTTGATCTTTTCCTCGTTGTTGTGCTTAATCCACCACTGCGTGCCATACTCTTTGGTGTTGGCCAGTCTCCGCATCACCATTTTGAGAATGAAGGCCGGGACGATTTTCGCGAGCTTGTAGATTCTGGGTATCTGCTCACTCATTTTTGCAAAGTATTCATCTACAGGTATATAGGAGCGAAAATGAAGAATGTTCTCCAAGATGTCTGCATCCAAATAGTATTCTCCGTGGAAATTTTTCAGGGCGAACCAGTTGGCTTCGAAAATCTTTTCCGGAGGAGGGCAGGAGCAGGCGGCGAGCACGCGCTTTTCAAAATCGTAATTGGTCATTCGGTAGCCGGGGCCGCTGCTGATATTGTAGAAATGGTTCCAGAAGTTGTCGGGTAAGTTGTCATCGCATACATTGGCGAGCAGTCGGCCGGAGTCTTCCACCGTGGTCCATTCCAGCACGTCGTGGATGGGGACGTGGAACATGATGGGGTCGAAGTTATTGAGGATTTCGGGGTAGAGGATGCCCGATTGGCGGAGGCTGACCCAGTGTTTGAGGCCGGACTCCACGAAGATGCGTTCGGCGCGGATTTTGCTGATGGCGTAATAGTCGAAGACGCTGGTGCGAAGGGGGTCGCCGGTACGTCCCCAGTGGATGGGGACGGGGCGGTTAGAGGTCTGGGCGACCGAACCGATATAGACCGTTTTGATTTCATCGGCATTGGGCTGCGCCAGAATCGCCTTGACCACATTCTTGGCGGCGGTCACATTGACAAACATCGTCTGCTTCGGGAAGTAGTCGGCAGCGGGGGAGACCATTCCGCCCACATGCAGGACATAGTCAGCGCCAGTAACACCCGCCAAGACATCCTCATAATGGGTCAGGTCGCCCCATACCACTTTGATTTTGTCCATCAACGGCTGTAATTTGCGGATGTTTTTTTTGCTTTTTCTTGCAAGCACCACCACGCGAAAACGGTCGATCCTTTTCAGCAATTCCTGCAAGCCGGCCCAGCCCATCGTGCCTGTGGCACCCGTCAAGAAAATAGTTTTGCTCATCGTCCTCAATTTTGGTGCAAAAGTAATACTTTTTATCAATAGCCCGCTCTCTTTTTCACGCGGGGCAGGAGAGCTTTTCCAAATAATTTGTAATTTTGCGGATTGAAAAAAAGAAAATGCATTAATTATGAACAACGAGGACTTTTGGATTTCCGTAAATACCATTATTTCAAAAGGATTTACTCCTGAAGGTCTTCAAAAATTGGATGAATATGCAGAATACTTTATCACAAGAAGGCTTGTATATCAACGATTTTCACCGGCGGAACAGCATGGCTGCGCAGCGGGAGGTCCTGCGCATGTTGTTGCATCCTTGCTCGCGGGAGCAGAAACTTATGCAAATAGAAATGCTGCACAAGATGTCAGTAGATTCCAAAGAGAGCTCCAACGAGGAAAGGAACAAGCTGAAATCATAGAACAATGGGCAAAAACCATTGGTTGTTGGACAGATGATGTGGACAATTCTCTCCAAAGTGTTTTAGGAACGAAGATTGCAGAAGGCGGCGAGGCAATGGTATATGACCGCGGAGCCTCTTTGGTGAAATCTATCGGACTTGATTATTTTGTACAGCCCATACTTGCACTTGATAGAATCACATTGCATAACACCTATTTTCCTGAAACAACTCTTTTTGTCTTAGGTTTTGGAAGGGCAAAGGGAGAGTTTAAAATCATTGTTGAGCAACCTTTTGTAAAGGGCACTCATGTCCCAGATGGTGAAATATCCAAATTCGCCCAAAGAATGGGGTTCAAACAGATAAATCCCAAAAACTGGACATACGCGACAGCAGAGATATATTTGAGTGACTTGCACGATGAAAATGTCATCCGTTCAGAAGATGGGAATATTATTGTGGTAGATTGTGACATCCGTATCAACACGCCCGAACTGCGTTGTGGCGGCGTGAGGGAATTGACAACGGAGGTAAGATTTAATGAATAATCATACTAAATTCAGTATTAACGAAAAACAAGGAATATAGAAACAGACTAAAACCAACCATATATAAAAAGATAGCGTTTGTAGCTATCCTTGACATCCAATTTCCACAACGTCCTCGCGAGAGGACAAACTCATCAAGGATTAGTTATGAAGGCCGTAGAATTACGGCGTGGAATAACTTGTTAGATGAGTGGGCGTGGAAACCCGGA
>ONXT01000010.1 GCA_900321845.1 uncultured Bacteroidales bacterium
AAATATCCGTTGAGGACTACAACAAAGCCTGCCGCAAGGAGGTGATGAAGTTCAAAGACATCTGGGATGACATCACCAAGAAGATGGGCTACTGGGTGGATCTTGAGAACCCGTACATTACTTTCGACAACAAGTACATCGAAAGCGTATGGTATTTGCTTTCAGAACTTTACAAGAAAGGCCTTCTTTACAAGGGCTACACCATCCAACCCTACTCTCCCGCCGCTGGCACCGGCCTCAGCTCCCACGAACTCAACCTGCCCGGCTGCTACCGCGATGTGAAGGACACCACCGCCATCGGTCAGTTCAAAGTGGTGAAAGACCAAAAACTGAGCACCGACTTCCAACAGTTCATCGGCAGCGAAACCGTGCCCGACAACCTCTACTTCCTCGCTTGGACCACCACCCCGTGGACACTGCCCTCCAACACCGCCCTCGCCGTCGGCCCGAAAATCGAGTACGTGCTCGTGGAAACCTTCAACCCCTACAGCGGCGACCTCATCCGCGTGATCATGGCCAAGCCGCTGGTTAACACGCTGTTCCCCGAAAAGAACAAAGAACTCGCCTTCGAAGATTACAAGCCGGGCGACAAACATATCCCCTTCCGCATCCTCGGCGAAACCGTCGGCACCAAGCTCGTCGGCGTGAAATACGAACAACTGATCCCCTTTATGAGCGTGGACGGCAAGGCTTTTGAGGTAATCCCAGGCGATTACGTCACCACGGAAGATGGTACCGGCATCGTACACATCGCACCGACCTTCGGTGCAGACGACAAGCGCGTGGCCGCCGACGCCGGCATCGCCCCGATGATCCTCGTTGACAAAGCCGGCAACAACCAGCCGATGGTGGATAAAACCGGCAAGTTCTTCCTCATTGAGGATTTGGATGAAACATTTGTAAATCAACACGTTAACCGCGACTTATACGACAAGTTCGCCGGTCGTTTCGTTAAACCCGACTACGAACCCGACGACAAACACGCCCCCGAAACCCTCGACGTGGAGCTCTGCATGTGGCTGAAAGCCGAGCACAAGGTTTTCAAAATCGAAAAGCACGTACACAACTACCCGCACTGCTGGCGAACCGACAAGCCCATCCTCTACTATCCGCTGGATTCGTGGTTCATCAAGAGCACGGCTGTAAAAGACAGAATGATTGCGCTCAACCAGACCATCCAATGGAAACCCGCCGCCACCGGCAGCGGACGTTTCGGCAACTGGCTGGAAAACCTCGTCGATTGGAACCTCTCCCGCTCGCGCTTCTGGGGCACACCGCTCCCGATTTGGACGACGGAAGACCGCAAAGAACAAATCTGCATCGGCTCTATTGAACAGTTAATCAAGGAGATTGACAAAGCCGTGGCGGCGGGCATCATGAAAGAGAACCCGTACAAAGCATTCGTACCCGGCGATTTCAGCAAGGAGAACTACGACAAAATCGACCTGCACAGACCCTACGTGGACGAAATCCACCTCGTTTCCCCGTCAGGCCAGAAGATGACCCGCGAGAGCGACCTGATTGACGTGTGGTTTGATTCCGGCGCCATGCCCTATTGCCAATGGCATTATCCTTTTGAAAACCAAGACATTTTCAAGAACAACTTCCCCGCCGACTTCATTGCGGAGGGCGTTGACCAAACACGCGGGTGGTTCTTCACCCTGCACGCCATCGCCACCATGATTTTCGACTCCGTAGCTTATAAAGCCGTGGTTTCCAACGGGTTGGTTCTTGATAAAAACGGCAACAAGATGTCGAAGCGGTTGGGCAATGCGGTGGATCCGTTTGAAACGATTGAGAAGTACGGTCCCGATGCCACCCGTTGGTACATGATTACCAACGCGATGCCGTGGGACAACCTGAAGTTCGACACCGCCGGCATCGCCGAAGTGCAGCGCAAATTCTTCGGGACCCTGTACAACACATACAACTTCTTCGCAATGTACGCCAACATCGATGGGTTCACCTACAGTGAGACGGACATTCCGAGCGAAAAACGTCCCGAAATCGACCGCTGGATTCTCTCAGAACTGAATACGTTGGTGCAACATTGCGACGAAAACTACGCCGGCTTCGAGCCTACACGTGCCGGCCGCGAGATTCAGGACTTCGTCAACGAATACCTGAGCAACTGGTACGTGAGACTTTGCCGCCGCAGATTCTGGAAAGGCACCTACTCCGCCGACAACATCGACAAGATCTCCGCTTACCAGACACTTTACACCTGCTTGGAAACCATCGCCAAGCTGGCGTCTCCGATTGCACCGTTCTTCATGGACAAGATGTTTATGGATTTGAACCGCATCACGAAGCGCGAAAATGTGATTTCCGTTCATCTTTCCGACTTCCCGAAAGTTCATACCGAGCTGATTGACAAGTCGTTGGAAGAGAGAATGCAGTTGGCGCAGCAGATTTCGTCCATGATTCTTTCCTTGAGAAAGAAGTCGAACCTGCGCGTGCGCCAGCCGCTGAGCAAAATCATGATTCCGGTGGTGGAAAGCTCCAACCTGAAAGAGCAGATTGAGAAGGTGAAACACCTGATTCTGCACGAAGTGAATGTGAAAGACATTGAGTTCGTTTCCGACAGCGCCGGCATTTTCGTGAAGCGTATCAAGCCCGATTTCAAGAAGTTGGGACCGAAATACGGCAAGATGATGAAGCAGGTTGCCGCCGCCATCACAGGATTGAGCCAAGAGGAAATCCGCAAAATCGAAGCCGATGGGAACATCGTATTGAACATTGACAATCAAGAGGTCAATGTGGATGTCACCGATGTGGAAATCATCGCCGAGGACATTCCGGGTTGGGTGGTTGCAAACCAAGGTGCAGTGACCGTGGCACTCGACATCGTGCTGAGCGACGAGCTGATGAACGAAGGCTTCGCCCGCGAGATGGTGAACCGAATCCAGAACTACCGCAAGGACTCCCAACTGGATGTGGTGGATACGATTTCCGTTGTGGTGGAGAGCAACCCCAAGTTGGACAAGGCCTTCACTGACTTTGCCGAGTACATCAAAGCGGAGACGCTGTGCACCGACTTTGCCATCAAACCGGCCATTGACGGCGAGAAAATCCCGTTTGAAATCACCGACGACATCACTGTGAATGTTTGGATTAAGAAGAATTAACAATTTGATGGCAATTTTAGGAACGAAGAGGAACATGAACTCATTTTCGTAATTTAAGCATCATTAATGCATGAAATCAAATAAAAATTCTTTTAACAAATATTTAATTTTAAAAGAAAAAAGATATTGATATTTGTAGTACTTTTGCAGCCGTAAGAAACGTAATTATTAACCAATTTAATTCAAATCATGAAGAATTTTAGAAGAATTTTGGTCATCGCGTTTGTCGCTTTGTTCGCATTCGCATCCACCTCCTGCCACAAGGACGGTGTGTTCAACCCCAAAAAGAAAATCAGCCGCGTGTTCACCCAATACAACGGAGGCTCCAAAACCCTTGCTGCCACGTATGTTTGGAACAAGAACAAACTGGAAAAAATCGATTACGGCGATGGCGATATTGCCTATTACACTTACGACGGAAAGAAGGTGTCGAAGATAACCTATGGGGCACAAGTCATGAACTTCACATACGACGGAGCCAAACTGAGCAAAGTTGAAGTAAGTTACGAGGGACAATTGTACTATTCCTACGCAGTTACGCACGATGGCAACAAAATCACCAAATTGGTCGTGACTGAATATGATTCAGACAAAAATGACGTGAAAAGCATTGTGCGCACCGGTCTCTGTTTGAGAGGCATCCTGCCCGCCACTACTTGCGACAACCTCGTAGAGAAGCAGATTCAAGCCAAGGAATCCGGCCGCAAAGGAACCTACACCTCCACCATTGAATTCAAATACGACGGATGGAACATCATCGAGGAAAGATGGGTGGAAGGCAACGATGTGTATGCCTACACCTACGATAAAGGCAACAATCCCTTCTTCGGATTGTTTGGCGGAAACGGAGACTATGTTGAATATCTTGAATCCAAGAACAATATTGAAAAAGTCAGCAACACCGATAACGGCGAATATAGCGAATTCTCCTACCAATACAGCTACGACGGCAAATGGCCCACAGAAAGACGCCGCGTTTATTCCGACAACTCCCTCGGTACCACCTACTTCTACGAATACGTAAAATAATCGCTTATTTGCAATCAATCAAGGGCTGGGGGCAATTTGCTCCCAGCCTTTTTTCTTTAAAAGAACTCCCACTTCCACATCAGCGCATACTTTATACCTAAAAAAATCGTACCTTTGCAGCCTATTATTCAACCAACATTTATAGAAAGATGACAGTACAAGAATTAGTTAACGCATTGAATCTGAAGGTTTTCTGCGGACAGGGCAACTTGGATCATGAAATCAAAGGCGGCTACACCTCCGACCTCCTGAGCGACGTGATGGGCTTCGCCAAAGAGGGACAGGTTTGGATTACCCTCCAAACGCACAAAAACGTGCTGGCTATCGCCTCCCTCAAGGAGCTTGCCGCCATTCTGCTCGTGAAGGGCAACCAACCCGAAGAGG
>ONXT01000031.1 GCA_900321845.1 uncultured Bacteroidales bacterium
AATGCTGCAAAGAGACTACAACAACGCTCAAAAAACCATCGACTGCATCGCCGATAAAGATGCCAGAACCTACTATCTTGCCGCCGTCCTCGGTGCCAGAACCCAAAACGACAACGCCGTTTACAGCAACTTGAGAGAATGCGTCAAAATGGATGCCACTTTCAAAGCCAAAGCCAAGAAAGACGCTGAATTCAAGAAATACAAAAACAGACCTGACTTCAAAGACATCGTAAGATAGTGGATTGCAAACTGTAGTGAACGGTTGAAATCGCCTTTTACGAAATGTCTATCCGAATAAAATAATTCGCCATTAATTAAAAATCCCCATCATAAAAGAGGCGTTGTATAATGCCTCTTTTTTTTACCAAAACCAATGAAAAAACTCACCAAAGCACAAATCAAAGCACTCGTCAAAGACTACATTCTCATTCTGTTGGGAACCTTCATCATGTCCGTCGGCTATGTGGTCTTCGTCTCCCCGCTGAAGCTGGCTCCAGGAGGCGTCTATGGTATCGCCATCATCCTGCACCACATCTTCAATTTCCCCATCGGTTTGTCGGGTCTCTGCCTCGACCTGCCGCTGCTGCTCATCGGCACGCTGTGGTTAGGACCGAAATTCGGTGCCAAGACCGTGGTGGGCGTCTTCGGCCTTTCGGGCTTCATCTCGCTGGTGGAACTCTTTTACGGTTATGAACCACTCATCTCCGACCCGTCGGCCACCTTCATCCTCGCCCTCTTCGGCGCTGTGCTCATCGGCCTCGGCCTCGGCCTCATCTTCAAAACCCGCGCCACCTCCGGCGGCACCGACATCATCGCCATGATTATCGGCAAGTATGTCAAACACATCCCCATCGGTACACTGCTCGTCATCGTGGACTCCATCGTCGTGCTCGGCGCGCTCGCTGCTTTCGGCGATTGGACCATCCCCCTCTACTCATGGCTCGTCATCTATGTTACCGGCATTGTGGTGGACCGTGTCATCGCCGGCGGCCGCTCAGGCAAAGCCGTGATGATCATCTCCGACAAGACGGAGGAAATCAAAGACCGCATCCTCAACGACCTCGAACGGGGCGGCACCTTCATCAAGGGCGAAGGAATGTACAACCACACCGAAAAGAAAATCATCTACACTACCGTCAGCCGCAAGGAACTTCCAAAGCTGATTTATTACGTTCACGAAATCGACCCCAACGCTTTCCTCTCCGTACTGGAGGCCTCCGAAGTACTCGGCAACGGCTTCGCCTCGCTGAAGGAAAAGGCGGAAGCGTAAGACAACAAGATTTTACAAAGAGAACGACAGATGGATACCGTAAGAATCGACAAGTGGCTTTGGATGGTAAGGCTGTTCAAGACGCGCTCAATGGCAACCGACGCGTGCAATGCCGGCAAGGTGAAAATGGACGGCAACAATCTGAAGCCATCGAAAAACATCAAGGAAAACGAGATCTACGTGGTGCGCATCGGCCAACTGGAGAAGACTGTCCAAGTGCTGGGCAGTCCGAAAAGCAGGGTGGGTGCCCCGCTGGTTCCGCAGTTCTATACCGACCTCACGCCGCCCGAAGAATACGAGCGCGTGAAGATGCTCTCCATGCGCTTCGAACACCGTGACCGTGGCGAAGGGCGACCGACCAAGCGCGACCGCCGACAAATCGAATTCGTCAAGAATTTGTATCGCGGCGACGAAGATGCTTCCAGCGATTAACGAGGTATTTGTCCTTCCTGCTTTCGTAAATCATTGATAATGCTTGATTTACCTCGTCAATCGTACCCACACACTCAAACGGCTTCACATCCGCGATGCCCGTCAATTCGTCAAAATAGGTGGTCAAAGACTCCTTGTTCAGCAGGTCTTCTCCAAAAATCCCAATCATCGTTTGATCATCAATAAAAGGAGAAAGGATGATATAGGCGAAGAGGCATTTCGGACAGTTGCAACACCAGACATCGGTTTTGCTGCCCGCATTACAGCTCTTGAAAACAGGGAAATAACGAGGATATTGCGAGAAAAATTCCGCGATCTCCAATTCGCAATAGGGACGTAAGTAACTGTAATAGTGGTTAATATCGTTCATGTTGGCTTTCACGTAAGCACGGAAGTCCTCTTCAAATTCCAAGGATTTGGAGTATTGGTGGTTGATTTCGGTGCCGGGAATGGTAGGCTCGTTCGCACTCGACTCGTTGGAGAGCGCCACCTCGCGGATGTTGGTGGCGGCACTCACTAAAACGGAGTAGAAAGCCAGCATCGCGGAGAAGGGCGTATGACCGTTGAGAAATCCTTGCTTGTTGAGTTCCAACAACTTAGGTGAAATTTCACGATGCAGCACCACAATATCCTCCAAGTTGGGAAAGCCGGCAATGCGAGCACATGCCAAGGTGGCGCCCCTCGGATTGATGATGAAAGGCACTATGTTCTGCTTCTTGCGCAAATGCTCCAGCGTCACCACCGAATCCTTTCCCCCACCAATCGGAACAATCACCCCTTTCGTATTGATAACCTTTTGATAATGAAAGTCTTCAATCGGTTTCTCATTATCAAATTCAAACTGGAGGAACTCCTTGACATCTGTTTTTATTCCATTCTGATAGAAAAACTCACCCAACCCTTTCCAATAAAGTTTCTTCCACCAAAGCTGCTGATTTTCAGAAAGATGATGCCCGCGAACCAGCACTTTCGGAGAGCAGGTACATTTCCAGTAACTGATCAGCTCGATGAGGCCGATGTGGAAAACGATGCCATCGAGGTCGGCGGCATTAGCTGTCACCCCGTACTTACCCGTTTCCAACCTCATTTTCGGAGAGAACCGAATCGCACCGCCAATCGTGTAATCAAATTGTATATCTATTTGATTATCAATAATTTCATAACAATATCCTTCATAAATAAACTGCGGATATTGTTGCCGTAACGAAAGAAACTTATTCTGATTATCCATACTTTATCCTTTATACATCATTCTTCATCAATGAGTTTAATGGCGATGGCGGCGCAGGCTTCGGCATCGGCGAGGGCGTGGTGGTGCTTGGTGAGATCGTAGCCGCAGTAGGCCGCAACGGTAGGCAGCCGGTGGTTTTCCACCTCTGTCGGCAGCTTCTGTTGCGAGGCGATGAGTGTGCAATAGAATTTGTAGTTGGGGTATTTGAGATGGTAGGCGCGGAAAACGGCCTTGAGCGCGCCCTCCTCAAACATCTTGTCGTGCGCTACCAAGGGCAAATCTCCAATCTTTTCCGCCGCCTTTTTCCATACCTCCGGAAATGTGGGGGCATCCTTCGTGTCTTTGAAACCCAATTTTATGATTTTGCTGTTATAAAAGTGGTAGTAGTTCGGCAACGGTTTCACTAAGCTGTAAAATGTATCCACAATCTCCCCATTTCTTACAATCACCAGACCGATGGAGCAGATGCTGGTCCGCTTTCCATTGGCCGCTTCAAAATCTATCGCTGCAAAGTTCTGCATATCAATACATTAAATGTTGTTTTTCCTTTTTTTGCCAACCGGCTTCGTATTTGTATGTGGTGAAGTAAATCACAAGGTCGGCTTCGTACTTATAATCCGTGAAATAGATTTTTTTCTTCGCATCGTATTTATAATCAGTGAAATACCAAACTCCCTTGTTGCCATCTGCCTCATATTTATAAGTCGTCTTGTAAACCACGAGGTCGGCTTCGTATTTGTAATCGGAAACATAAACTTTCACATCGGCATCGTACTTATAGTCGGTGCTATAGACTGCTTGGGCAGAAATGCTATTGAAAACCAATACACTGATCATCAACAAGATAACAAAACGAATTATTTTCATTGCCAGATTTTTTTTGTAGGAAGAAAATGCATGCAAAGATACTATTTTTGATTTTGAGATAGACAAAGACTTCTACTTTTTCTTCGCGGGAGGCAAATCATCTTCCACATCAACTTCATTCTCATACTCAACAAAAAGTTGTATCTTTGCACACTCATATTTTATATAGTAGAATGGAGAAGTTTCGAGACAAAATCGTGTGGATAACCGGTTCATCCTCAGGCATTGGCGAGGCCACCGCCTATCGGTTGGCAGAGGAGAAAGCCACACTCATCCTTACCGCGTTGGAGGAGGATGTTTTGCAAGAGGTGCGACAAAAATGTTTGGGAAAGGGTGCTCCCGATGTGGCCATCCTTCCATACGACCTTTCCAATTTGCAAGATCTTCCAGCACTCGTTGAAACTGCGTGGCAGAAGTTCGGCCGAATCGACATCATGTACAACAACGCGGGTATCAGTCAGCGCACCAATACCATCGACACGGAGATGAGCATGATTCATAAAATCATGGACATTGACTATTTTGCCCCTGTCATCATCACGAAAGCGTTGCTGCCCAAGATGTTGGCAAATGGAGGCGGACAGTTTGTGACCACGACGAGTATTGCGGGGTGCTTCGGTTTTCCGCTTCGCTGCGCCTACAGTTCCGCCAAGCACGCGCTGTACGGCTTTTTCGAAACAGTTCACGCCGAGTACTACAACCAGAATATCCGCGTGACGCTGGTGTGCCCCGGACGCGTGCAGACCAACATCTCGTTCTACGCACTTGACAAGGGCGGAAAACGCCATGGCAAGATGGATGCAGGCCAAGCCAACGGAGTCACCCCCGAGCAGGCCGCCAACAAAATCGTGCGCGCCATCTACAAGAAAAAACGCGAGGTATTGGTCGGCAAAACCGAACTGCTGATGGCCTACATCAAACGTTTCTTCCCGGGACTTTGCGCCCGTCTGGCCAGAAAAGTGAAATCGATGTAAGCGCAACCGCACAGTTCACTAATCACAGATCACAAAACATAATTCTATGGACAATTTTTTCATCACGGGAATTCAGCAAGTAGGCGTGGGGACCGAAAACTTCAAGGACTCGTGGCAATGGTATGCCGATATGTTTCACATCGACATCAAGATACTGGAAGATGACACCGTAGCGGAGCGGATGCTTCCCTATACGGGCAACCAGCCGCAAAAGCGGCGCGCTTGCGTGGCCATCAACATGCAGGGCGGCGGCGGAATGGAGATTTGGCAATACTCCGACCGGAAGCCGGTTCCGTGTCCGTTCCAAGTCGAAATCGGCGACCTTGGCATCTTCGCAGCTAAAATCAAGTGTTTGGATGTCAACACTTTCTATCAGGAAATAAGCAAGAAATACAACAATATCAGCGCGATTGAGATCCAACCCGATGGAACCCCGACATTCTGGATAGAGGACCCATGGGGAAACTATTTCCAAGTGGTTGAATACAAGGACGTTTATCGCGATATGAAGCAGCTCTCTGGAGGTGTGCTCGGCGTGATGATCGGTGTTACCGACATTGACAAATCGCTGGCGGTCTATCGCGACATTCTGGGTTACGACGAGGTGATCTACGACAAGACGGGCGTTTTCAACGACTGGGGACTGTTGGAAGGCAGCGAGGACACCTACCGCCGCGTGTTGCTCACACACAGCCAGCCCCGCAAGGGCGCTTTCTCCGAAATTTTCGGCAAAAGCTACGTCGAACTGGTGGTCGCCCTCGACCGTGAGCCGCGCAAAATCTACGAGGGCCGCTTCTGGGGCGACCCGGGCTTCATCCAAATCTGCTACGATGTGGTGAATATGAAGGAGTTGGGCAAATTCTGCGCCGCCAAGGGCTTCCCGTTCACCGTGGACAGTTGTCCTGACGACATCCGCTTCGATATGGGCGAGGCATCCGGCCATTTCACCTACATCGAAGACCCCGACGGCACGCTCATTGAGTTCGTGGAAACACATAAAATCCCCGTACTCAAGAAGTTGGGCTGGAACATCGACTTGCAGAAACGCAATCCCGCCAAGCCTCTTCCCAAGTGGCTGTTGGGCTGCCTGCGCTGGCGGAAAGTCAATTTCGACAAAGAATAATCCTGTAGAGACGCGGTTTTCCGCCTCTTTCTTACAAAGAAATCCACAAATCAAAAACTATGGGACAATTATATGATATGTTAACGGAAGATGCGCGCTTTTCGGAATCGCTGAAAGCGTGCATGAATTGTGGAATTTGCACAGCCATCTGCCCGGCGGCGGAATTTTTCGATTACGACCCGCGGCAGATTTGCGACATGGTGCAAAGGAAAGACGAGAACGAGATTGAGACTTTGCTGAGGTCGGAAACAATCTGGTTGTGCGGACAGTGCATGTCGTGCAAGGCGCGCTGTCCCCGTGGCAATGCCCCCGGCGAGGTCATCACCATCCTCCGCAAGTACGCGCAGAAACTCGGCTATTACGACGAGAAAATCCACGAGCAGCAGTACCGGATCTCCGCCACGCAAGGCCGGCACATCCTGGAAACCGGCTATTGCGTCCACCCCGACATCGTCTATCCCGAACTCCATCCGGAGCAGGGACCGATTTGGAAGTGGTACACGGAGAACATTGCCGACTTGGCCCCGAAGATGGGAGCGAACTATCACGGCGAAGGCCCCGGCGCGCTGCGCAAAATCCACCAGAAAAACCTTGACGAAATCCGCAAGATCTACGAGATCACCGGCGGCCTCGACCTGATGGAGAAACTTACGGAAGAATAAATCATCTCCAAAACATCAAACAACCCAACCCAAAACAACTCAACGATTCATAACAACCCATGTCAGTCAATTTCGGATACTCCATCGCGCCCACCCGCGCCATCAACTACGACAACTGCGATTTCAGCAAACTCCACGAGCTGGAACAGGCAGTGCCCTCGTTCAAAAGATGCATCAACTGCGGCGCATGTACCGCCACCTGCAGCGCACAGCAGTTCACATCCTTCAACATCAGGAAAATCAAGACGTTATGTATGGACGGACAGTATGAATCCCTCGGCAAGGAGCTGAAAAAATGCATGCTCTGCGGCAAATGCACCCTTGTTTGCCCTCGCGGACTCGCTCTGCGCCCCATCATCATGACTATGAGAAAAATTTTTGTAACCAAGTAATTCGCTATGGAAACTTCCAATCCCTATTTCAGTCCTTTTGTACTGCCGTTCGTACTTGGAGCCATTTTTCTTCTCGGCATCTGCGTATGGAAATTCGTAAGATGGTTCAAGCATTTCGACCGCCTTCAACGCGCCATCATCCGGAAGAATCTCCTTTCATGGAAAATCATCCCCGCCCTATGGGAGATGTTCCGCGAGGGGATTCTGCACGTCCGAATCTGGCGAAAGAACCTCATGCTCGGCTATATGCACTCCAGCATCGCACTCGGCTGGTTCATGCTGATTCTGGTCGGCTTCATCGAGTCGCACATGACTCCCGCCTCCTCCCACCCCTTCTGGATGGCCATCTTCTATCGCTTCTTCATCACCACACACCAGACCTTCCCCGGCGCGCAAGTGCTCACCTTCATCATGGAACTGATGCTGATCTATGTGCTTTCCGGCATCCTGCTCGCCGTGGTCAAGAAAATCTATTCCCGCATTTTGGGAATGAAGAAGACCACGAAGCACATCCTCATCGACCGCTTCGCGAAGGCTTTCCTGTGGCTGATTTTCCCGTTGCGACTGCTCTCGGAAGTGCTTGCCGCGAGCCGCTTCCAGAATGGCGGCTTCTTTACAGGCTTCCTCGGAGACCTCATCCCGCCAAGCAACGAGTACTTTCTGCTGCTCTCATGGACCCTATACTCCTGCGCCCTCTGCGGTTTCTTCGTCACCCTCCCCTTCTCCCGCTATATGCACATCTTCTCTGAATTGCTCCTGATTTATTTCCGCAAGATGGGTGTGCGCGAAAAGAGCGAACGGACTGGTTACACGATGTACGAACTCAACGCCTGCTCCCGCTGCGGTATGTGCATCGACAATTGCCCGTTGAACAAGGAACTGGGGCACAATGATGTGCAGTCGGTCTATTTCCTTCGGAATCTTCGTCAGAAGAAATCGCCGATACGGGTGGCTGACGACTGTCTGATGTGCCAGCGCTGCGCCTCCGACTGCCCCGTCAACATCGACTTGATGGCGATACGGCAGCAGGAACGCAACAAGCACGAGATGGATACAGCCGACAACTACGGCTACCTCGATACCGTTCAGCCCTTTAACGCCATCGGACGTGTGGGTTATTTCGGCGGGTGCATGTCGCATCTTACGCCTGGCGTCCCGGAGGCGATGAAAGCCATCTTCGAAGCCGCCGGCCAGAAGTATTGGTACATGGACGAAGACCGCACAATGTGCTGTGGCCGTCCGCTGCTCCAACAGGGCTTCAACCGCCAAGCCGCCGACTTGCGCCGCAAACTGACCGAGATGATCAACAAGTCGAAAATAACGATGCTCATCACCTCATGCCCAATTTGTTATCAGTCATTTAAGAAAGAATACAAACTCAGAATCCCCGTTATTCATCATACGGAATACATTGCGATGTTGCTGAAGACCGGCCGCATCAAGGTGCGCAAGGACGATGTCCGCACGGTTTACCACGACCCATGCGAACTGGGGCGCGGCTGCGGCATCTACAAGGAACCGCGCGAAGTGCTGAAGGCCACCACACACCTCGTCAAGGCAAAACAGGAAAAAGAGGACAGCTTGTGCTGCGGCATCAACCTTGGGGACACACTGCTCGACATCGACCAGCAGACACTCATCCGCAACGCCGCCTTCCAGAACCTGATGTACAAACATCCCGACCAGATTGCCACTGCCTGCCCGATGTGCAAGAAAGCCTTCGCCCACGCCTCCGAATTTCCTGTGAAGGACATCGCAGAAATCGTGCGGGAAAACCTGAAATAGAAGCCCCGAAACCCGACATTGGCTGAAATCACAAACCACCTCATCCATCATACATTCAAAAGCAAAACCTATTCTGCACTATGACAAAGCGTTATTGGAATGCATATCAAAAAGAGATAGCCGAAGACCATTACTTTTACGAAAGAAGTTGTATTCGGCAGACGTTTTTCCCCGGTTCTGAAGCCGCTTTTCTGCGTATCATGCGCGAAGAATTGCACAAGGACATCAAAGACGAGGCGAACCAGCACACCTGCACCGGCATCGGCTACCACAGCGACATTGTGCCACTGGAAACCACGATGACCGTGGTGGCGCGTCTCTTCTCCCTGATGCAAGAGGACGGCTACACAAACTATGTGCCGTCGTGCGTGACCTCTTTCGGCATTTTTTCCGAAATGATCGACATCTGGGAACACCAGCCAGAGATGCTGGAAAAGACCCGCGAGAACCTCTACAAGGCCACTGGCCGCGAATTTGCCATTCCAAGCAACCTCGCCCACCCCTCCGACATCATCTACAAGTTTCGCGAGGAGCTGAAAAAGAACATGAAGTACCAATTGGTGAACCGCTTTACGGGCAAACCTCTCCGCGTGGTGGAACACGTGGGCTGCCATTATGCCAAAATCTTCCCCGAAAGAGGGATTGGCAACGCGGAATTTCCCTACGTACTCGCCGGCATGATCGAGTCGTGGGGCGGTGAGGTAGTTGACTATCCGGAGCGCCGCCACTGCTGCGGCTTCGGTTTCCGCCATTATCTCTTGCAGGAAAACCGCGGCTACTCCATCGCCAACTCAAAGAAGAAGTTCGAGTCGATGGAGCCCTACGAACCCGACTTCATCGTCTGCAACTGCCCAGGCTGCACCATGTTCATGGACAAATGGCAGTACACCATCGCCGAAATGGAAAACAAGACTTACGACAAAGAGGGATACGGCATCCCGGTACTCACCTACGAAGAGATGGCCGGCCTGCTGCTCGGCTACGACCCGTGGGAACTCGGCCTTCAAATCCATCAGGTGCAGGCCGAAAATCTGATGAATAAAATCGGTATCAAGTACAATCCCGATGAAAAGTACCGAGGTGTGAACGGCAAGATACTCCCGAAGCCCGAACGTCCTTCCGTTTTAAAACAATAACCACCATTCGTCCCACCCATTACAAGAATCAGTTCACTAAAATAAAAGATATGAAAAAAATAGCCATCATCGGAGCCGGCCCCGCAGGCATTGAGGCGGCTTCCATCTTAGCCAGCCACGACTGCGAAGTGCAACTTTTCGAGAAATCCGCAGACACGCTGTCCAATATCACCGACAAGGCATTCCTCTTCCCCGACTTCTCCTCTGCGCAGGAACTCGCCAACAAACTGAACTCCCAACTGCTGAATGACAAAATCAAAGTCATCCTCAATACTGAAATCGTTGATATCAAGAAAGATAACGATGACTTCAAAATAATTGACCGCGACGGAAAGACTTACGTGGCCGATAAGGTGTTGATAACGACCGGCTACAATGTTTTTGACGCGCATCGCAAAGAGGAACTCGGCTATGGAATTTACAAGGGTGTCATCACCTCCTTGGATATGGAGCGTATGATCCGGCACAAGCAGATCACCAATTCCATTGGCGAGGAACCTGAGAAGGTGGTCTTCCTGCAATGCGTGGGCTCGCGCGACGAGAAGTCGGGCAACCACTACTGCTCCAAAGTGTGCTGCGTAACGGCTGTGAAACAAGCTATTGAGGTGCGCAAGCAGTTGCCCAAGGCGCAAATCTACGTCTTCTACATGGATTTGCGAATGTGGGGACAAGGTTTTGAAGAGCTTTACCGCGAAGCGCAGGAGAAATACGACATCCGTTTTGTGCGCGGCAGGATTTCCGAAGCGTCCGCCACATTCGACAGCAGAGTTCAGATCAAATCCGAGGACACACTCATCGGGCAGCCGCTGAAAATGACGACCGATTTGCTGGTGCTGATGGTTGGAATGGAGCCATCGAAAGGCACGCGCACCCTTGCGGAAAACTGCGGCATCGCCGGCCCGTACAAGTTCATTGCCAGCGAAGGACCTCACACCAACGACAACAATACTGCTACCGAAGGGATCTTCGTGGCAGGTACCGCCAAGCGCCCGATGAGCATCCGCGACACCCTCACCGATGCCACTGCGGCCGCTCTGGAAATGCTGAAGTAGGTTCAAAATTTAATCAGCAACCACGTATCATTAATCATTAATTTTGTACTTTTGCAACGTATTTTTATCGATGGCTAATTCATTAAAAATCAACACACCATCGATTATTTTCACAGATAAATAATTATTATGGCAGCAGAATTATCCGAACAAGAAGTTATCAGAAGAAAGAAAATAGACGATTTCGCCAACCTCGGCGTGGAA
>ONXT01000024.1 GCA_900321845.1 uncultured Bacteroidales bacterium
CAACGGATATTTTCTTGCCGATGTCCTCTTTGGTGATGCCGAGGGTTTTCTCCACGCCGAGTTCAACGGGAAGGCCGTGGGTGTCCCAACCGCCCTTACGTCCTACGTACTTTCCTTTCAGGGTTTGGTAACGGCACACGATGTCCTTGATGGAGCGGGCCATCACGTGGTGGATGCCCGGTTTGCCATTGGCTGACGGCGGACCTTCAAAGAAAATGAATCTCTCGGCATTCTCGCGATTTTTCAAACTTAGCGCGAAAATGTCATTGTCTTCCCAGTATTTCTGTATTTCCTTGCCGATTTCCGACAAGTTAAGTCCGCGATATTCAGTGTATTTAGCCATTTTATTATGTTTTTAAAACTAGGTGCAAAATTACGAAAAATAATGATAGGTCAGGAATGAGGAATGATTATTATTTTGGCAGGAGGGAAGTGGCTTCCACTACCTTACATCAACTGCGCCAATATCGCCACCGAGTCGATTTTGCGGATTTGCTCGTTGTGCTTTTCAAAGTAGAGAATGAGCCCTTCCAACAGTTCGTTGCGCACCATCTTGGGCGGAATCGGAACCACATTCTCCCCGTGCATCAGTCGGTTGAGATAAGCCGATGCCTCCTGACTGAGGAAAAGCGGATTGTCTAAATAGTCGTGGATGAAGGTGGACTCCTCAATGAAAAAATGACAATTATATGGCGAGAAGTTGTCGGTTGGAGCGAAACCCATCATCTTGGCCAAATCAACCAGAAAATGCAGGTGAATGTCGGTCGTCACCGCGTCAGGACGGTCCAATTCCAGCAGACTTTTCTTGATGAAATCAAACAGGGCGGCATCGGCGCGGTATTCTCTTAACAGCTTGTAAATAAATTCGTTGTAAAAAATCAGAATCGTTCGCCTCACCATATCGAAGGGAATCAGCGAATAGGCATAACCCAAACTGATATCCTGCAAGAACTTGATTGACTGGTTTCGGTCTTCGTATTTGATTTCAACGACCGACAGGCTTTCGAGTAGTGCAAGCACACCTTTGTTTTTCTTGGAAAATGCGCCTTTTACAATAAAACTCTGCACCCCGGCCTCCCGCGTGAAAATCTGCGCGATCACGCTCGATTCCGAATACTTCGTCTTATGCAGTACAATACCTTCAGTCGCTACTTGCACCCTTTTTAAATTAGAAGTCCTACCTCATCATTACTTCACTCTCAACTTCCGTCCAATCGACAGGATTGTCGTCTCTTTGATATGGTTCAGTTTGCACAGTTTGGCGACTGTGGTGTGGTATTTTCGGGCGATTTGGCTGAGCGTGTCGCCTTTTTTGACGGTGTGGTACTTCTTGGAGGCGGAGGATTGGGAAGGGGAGGAAGAGTTGGTAGAGGTCACCACTTTGCCGGTGGAGCCGTTGAGGATAGGGATGTTTTCGCGCGTCAGGTTCTGGTAGGCCTTGCCCATCACTTCGCGATTGATGACATAGTCGCGATTGACGGTGCGCGCGGAATCGGTGAGAGCGTGTTTGAAAAGCCAGTCGTACGTCTCGTCCAAGTAGAAGATTTGTGCGAGTTGGGAGTGGTTCATTCCAGGCAACTTGGTGAAAATCAGTCGCGAAGTGTCACCACACGCTATCATCCCATTGACGATTTTCTGCGATTCCGAGCAGCTTACTGCCTTGTCGGCGGTGCCGTGCATGATCCAAAGCGGCACTTTTGTCAGACTGCAATAGGAGGAGAGGTGAGCCCCACCGCACAAGGCCATCGCCGCCGCCACTTTGTCGGGGTACGCCGCCGTGAAGTTGAAAGTGCCGTAGCCGCCCATGCTCATGCCCAGCACGTAAAACCGGTTGGTGTCGCCGGCATAATGTTCCTCCACCCATTTCACTACGTTCATCAACTTGTCGGGTTGCCACGAGCCGCCCGGATTCTGCGGCGCAATCACCACCGCATCCACCTTGCGCCCGCGCTCCAACGCATTAATCGTGCCATAACGGCGCACCTGGTTCAAGTCGTTGCCACACAGGCTCGCCCCATGCAAAAACAACACGATCGGCTTGTCATTAACCGTGGAATCGTAGCCCGGCGGCGTGTATAACCAGAAATTATATCCGTCGGAAACAGTGTTCCTAAAACTTTTCAATGTCTGAGCAAATCCTATAATCGGAGAAATTAGCAATAGTAGAAACAGAATCTTTTTCATATTTGATTTTTTAATTCACGATTCAATTAATCATTATTCGATTTTCAATTTGTAAATTTCTTGTCCTCTCGAGCCCACCACCACATGATTGTCTATTATTATCGGAGAAGATTCGAAATTGTTGCCTATGTGTTTGGAAAAAGTGATTTTCCCCGCCTTTGCATCAATCAGATAGGCATAGCCCCACGTGTCGCCAGTGAACACGAACATCTTCTCTTTTTCATTGAGCAGACATATCGGTGATGACCATGGATAATGTTTCAATGGAATGCGATAGACCACCTCGCCCGTGCTCTTTTTCAAAGCCATGAACTCACCCGCCATCGGCTTGAGATTGTTAACGAAGTTGATGAAAATCAAATCTTTACAATCGCCTTGTCCCAATAGGGGAGTTCCATAGACGCCTCCGTCGAAGGTCTGCCCGTGATAATGGGCGCGCTTGGCCGGCAGGGGTTCTTCCCACACCAAATCTCCGTTGAGCGCGTTCAGCTTCACAATATGGCTGGTCGCGGAATCGCCTCGCCGGTCCACCTCGCAACCGCTATACACATAAGGCTGCCCCTCCTCCAAGTCGATCACCGGAGTTGCATCGCTGTCGTCGTGGTTGAAATAGTGCCAAACTGGTCTCAACGTATTCAAATTGAAACAGATGATATGTCCATGATTGTCAGATAGATAGCCATAATTTTTGTAGATGGCGAGGGAAGCCTCCATTCCAGGCGTGCTAAAGCCTTTGATGCGATAGCGCAAGGTGGAATGCAAAGCCAACGTTCCGTTTTCCTTGATTAAGTACTTGTAAACCGTTCCGTTTTCGCTGTTTCTGAACAAAAACCGCCCGCAGCGGATGGCCGACGCATCGTTGGCGTCCCAGTGTTTCCACGAGTTTTTGTCGTAACCGAAAAATTGAGTGCTCTGATGGGTGAAGAGGTTGAACACGAAAAAGCCGAATGGTTGCGTGGCGGGAATCCCCTGTCCAACATACAGATTCCCGTTCAGCGATGGGTCGAGCGACATCGTCCCTTTGATGGGATTTTGGGTGTTGAAGCTGTCTCGAGACATCTTGCCTGATTGATAATCAATGAAGTAGATGCGTCCATCCAATGAGCCGACGAGGATTTCCTCTTTGGAAAAGTTCTTTGTTAGATGTTTGGAATTGCGGTGGAACTTGTCCATGCAGCTGTCGGGCCAGCAGACGTAGAGGGGCTGTCCAGTCCATCCGGTGCCGCCACCCCAAATCCCGTACTTCGTCGGTCGCTTGTCGTATTCGGTTTTGAAGACCCACTCCGTGAGGATGGTGTCGGGAATGCCTGTGACTTTTCCTACGAAGGAGGCGTCGCGTAACGGACCTCCACGGAAGGTGAGAATGCCGTCCGTATGCCCGTATGAATTGACAAAATCCTCTAATTC
Source organism: uncultured Bacteroidales bacterium (assembly GCA_900321845.1). GTDB lineage: Bacteria > Bacteroidota > Bacteroidia > Bacteroidales > WCHB1-69 > UBA1756. The sequence goes on from ONXT01000024.1 coordinate 3,592, forward strand.
ACCGGAAGTTATGGAATCGAAAAGTGTAACGCTGTACTCCAACTCAGCCGCCGAAGCGTACATCGTGTCCGGCAGCGGAATGGCACTTGAGTCAATCTGCGGAGCCGTTTTTTCCTCCTCTTTCGGCACATTCGAACCCAGCTCGGTCGTATTGTTTTTGCACCCAAAGACCAGCACAGGGAGCATCAGAAGGAAGAAAAAACACTTGTTCATTGATCAATCATTGCTCAGGTATTCGTCAATTGCTTTCGCAGCTTTCTTGCCTGCTCCCATCGCCAAAATGACGGTGGCGGCGCCACTCACTGCGTCACCGCCGGCGAAGATGCCCGGACGGGAGGTCTGGCCCTGTTCATCCGCTTCGATGCAATGGCGTTTGTTGGTCTGCAAACCCTCCGTGGTGTTGGCAATCAGCGGGTTGGGGGAAGTGCCCAGCGCCATAATCACCATATCGACATCCAACTCGAATTCGCTGTTCGGGATTTCCACCGGACTGCGGCGGCCGGAAGCGTCGGGTTCGCCGAGTTCCATTCGCACGCATTTCATGCCGCGTACCCAGCCGTTTTCGTTGCCCAGGATTTCCGTAGGGTTGCAAAGGAGATGGAACTGGATGCCCTCTTCTTTGGCGTGGTGTACCTCTTCGGCGCGCGCTGGCAACTCGGCTTCGGAACGACGATATACGATGTGCGTCTTCGCACCCAAGCGCAGAGCCGTGCGCGCCGCATCCATCGCCACATTGCCGCCACCGACCACCGCCACCTTGTGTCCCACGAAGTTCGGGGTGTCGAAGCCCTCTTTATAGGCGAAAAGCAGGTTGTTTCTTGTCAGAAATTCGTTGGCGGAAACCACGCCGCACAGATTTTCGCCAGGGATGTTCATGAACTTGGGAAGTCCCGCACCAGTGCCGATGAAGACGGCCTTGAAGTTTTCCTTGTCCATCAGCTCGTCAATGGAGATGGTGCGCCCGATGATGACATCCTTTTCGAACTTGGCGCCCAGTTTTTGCAGCTGGCTGATTTCGTGTTTTACCACATCCTTCGGCAGACGGAAGGATGGGATGCCATAGACGAGTACGCCGCCGAGTTCGTGCAGCGCCTCGAAAATGGTCACTTGGTAGCCCTTGACCAACAGCTCTTTAGCGCAGGTCAGTCCAGCGGGGCCGCTGCCGATGATGGCCACCTTGGCTTTGTCGGCTTTTGGTTTTTCAAGTGCGATGCCATTCTTTCGGGAATAGTCGCCCACAAAGCGTTCCAGTTTGCCGATGGCGATGGGCTCGAACTTCTTGCCCATCACGCATTGTCCCTCGCACTGCGATTCCTGCGGACAAACGCGGCCGCAAACTGCCGGTAGCGCGGAATCCTGCGCGATGATGCGGGCGGCTTCGTCGAAATTGCCCTCCGCCACCTCGTGTACGAAGGCGGGGATGTTGATACTGACGGGACAGCCCTGCACGCACATCGGTTTCTTGCAGTTCAGGCAACGCTGGGCTTCCACCATCGCCTCCTCCGCACTATAGCCGAGGCAGACCTCGTTGAAGTTGGTGGCTCTTACTTTCGGGTCCTGCTCCGGCACGGGCACGCGCTTTTTGTTGTCGCGGGTTTCATCCACGATGCCGCCGATATGGCATTGGTGGCCCTCCGCCTTCTCCTCGGCCTCTAATTGCTTGTGGCCTTCGATGTTGTTGTACATCGCTTGGCGCTTCATCGCTTCGGCGAAATCAACGAGGGCACCGTCGAATTCGGGGCCGTCCACGCAGGTGAACTTCGTTTTGCCGCCGATGCTTACGCGGCAGGCACCACACATGCCGGTACCATCCACCATCAGCGCGTTGAGGCTGACGGTGCAGTGGATGCCGAGCTCTTGGGCGGTGGCGTTCACGAATTTCATCATGATGAGCGGTCCGATGGCCACAATCTCGTCATATCGATTACCCTCGGCCACCAGTTTGCGCACCATGTCGGTGACGAGGCCCTTGTTTTCGTAGGAGCCGTCGTCGGTGGTGACGTAGAGGTTGGCGACGGAGCGCAGTTGCTCCTCGTAAATGAGCAGCGACTTGGTTTTCACGCCGACGATGACATCCACTTCCACGCCGTCGTCATGCAGCCATTTGACTTGCGGGTAGATGGGCGCGATGCCGACGCCTCCGCCAACGAAGAGAAAGCGCTTCTTGGCACGCTCTTCGTGGGTCAGGTTCACAAATTCGGAAGGACGGCCGAGCGGACCGACAATGTCGGACATTGTGTCGCCGACTTGCATTTCAGCGAGGTCGCCAGTGGATTTGCCGATTTTCTTGAAAACGATGATTACACTGCCTTTTTGGCGGTCGTAATCGCTGATGGTGAGCGGGATGCGCTCGGCATGCTCCGATTTTTTAACGATGAGAAACTGTCCGGGCAGGGCGGCGTTCGCAATGCGCGGCGCGTGAACCTCCAATAAATAGGTGTCTTCTGCCAGTACTTGGCGGTCAAGGATTTTATACATTCGCAATTATTATTTTATAATGAATTTGCAAAAGTACGAAAAATCTTTGACGTTGACATAGAAAATCTCTTCACCTTTTGGCAATCACACGTCACACCACAAAGTTCCTAATTTCCAATCGGCATGGTCAGTTGCACGCCCACCTCGGCATTCGGCAGTTGGGCTGGATGGGTGATATCGTTGAAGCGGTATTGTGCATAAATGGCAACGATGTCGAAGCCCAAGCGCAGGCGCACGCCCCATTGGAACCGGTCGGCATTGTTGATGGCGCGTGAGTAGGTTCCGCGCTGGCGTTTGTCGCGCGCCCCGTCATCTTCAAGAAATAGGATCTTGCCCTTGTAGCGGTTGGAGAAAATCAGCCCTCCGTAGATGCCGGTATCGATGAAGAGCCCGTAGTGGAAAAGCCCTCCCGCCATCAGACGGAAACGCTGGTAGAACTCAAGGTTGATTACGCTGGTGCGCACCTTGTCTTTCCGCAATTGGAAGGGCATATCGTCGATGCCGATGCATACGGGCGACAGGTAGTAGCCGTCAGCCTTGTTCGCCACGGCACGTTTGTTGAAGCGGAACCACGATGCGCCGATTTCCACCGAACCGCCTAAACTGTACCATTGCACGATGTTGCCCTTGAAGCGCAAGCCGAAGTTGAAACTTTCGGAAGGTCCACCCTTGATTTCCATGTGGTTGCCATGTTGCGGGATGATGAATCCCCACGTGAGGTAGGGCGCGAGGTTCCATTTGCCGCAAACGCCCCGTGTGGATACTTTATCGGTGGCCGGTGTGTGGTAGTAGGTGCTACTTGACCTGAGGTGCGCAATGTGTGGGCCAGTAGGGGAGACACAAGCTTGCTCCGTGACGGCCCCGTGGTACAAACAGCGAATTTTAGATCCTGTCGCGTAGCGGCCGGCGGGATTCGTCATCTCGACCGACCGATGATCGGGGGTGATTTCCTCCATTCCGTAAAACAGGATTCTGTCGTCTTGGTCCATTGCTTCATAAAAAAGGAATCCTCCGACGGCTTTGTCCTCCGGTATCTCGATGGTGTAATCTTGGGTTAGTTCGTTCCTTGTGATTATCGCGATGGGCGATTTGCTCTCTTTCTTTTTGTCAATAAAATAGGAAGCCTGCGGCACGCCGTAGCCGTAGGTATAGTCGAAGTAGGGGTACATGTCGCCAGAGCGTTCGATTTCCCGCATCAGCTCCATGTTGGTCAGGTTGGGGTTCAGCTGCCACGCGCAGGCGGCGAATCCGGCGGTCAGCGGACATGAAAACGAGGTGCCGCTAACTGTTGAGAATGCGTGTGTTGATGAGGGATTGGCGGCGGTTACGGTGCCATAAGCGGCTACGTTCGGCTTGAGGCGCCCGTCGCTGCTGGGCCCGATGGAGGTGAAGTTGCTGGGGGTGCCGTCGCTGTTGATGCCGCCCACGGTCAGCACGCTGTCGGCATCGGCGGGCGTGATGATGGTGCGCCACGATTTGTCGCTGCCCTCATTGCCGGCGGAGTTGCAGACAAGTATGCCCTTGGAGGCGGCCATGTTGGCGGCGCGGGCGACGAGCGAGGTGCCGTCCATCTGCGTCGGCTGGTAGCGGTCCTTGCCATAGCCGAGCGAACTGCTGATGATGTCGGCGCCGTTCTGGTCGGCCCACTCCATGCCCATCATCCACCATACCTCCTCCTTGCGCGGCTCCATGCCGATTTCGGTGCGGGCAAGCAGGAATTCGGCACCTGTGGCCATTCCCATTTTTCGGTCATATTCAATGCCGGCGATGCAGCTGAAAACCATCGTGCCGTGCGAGTTCCATCCGTAAACATTCTCCTTGCGGGCGGGGAAATTGTAGGTCTTTATCACCTGATGGTTGTCGAAGACGTGTCTCAAGGCGGCATGCTTGTCGGCGTTGGGAAAACCACCGTCGAGGATGGCGATGCGACGGCCCTTGCCGTCAATGCCGGCAGCGACGAACGCCTCGCCGCCCATCCGCGCTACCTGCGGAAGCACAAGCTCCGGCTCCTCTTCAAAGTGA
>ONXT01000083.1 GCA_900321845.1 uncultured Bacteroidales bacterium
GGACTTTGCGCCAGGTGACCATCGAAAACGCGATGGAAGCCGACTATATCTTTTCAATGCTGATGGGCGATGAGGTTCCCCCGCGTCGCGAATTCATTGAAAAGAATGCCAAATATGCGAATGTTGATATCTAAAATTTAATTATATGCCTGAAAATCAATCCATCGAGTCAATGTCTGCAAGTCAGCAGCCATGTGTAGCATTGAAAAATGTAGATGTTTTTCAGAAGAAAATACTGATTCTCTCCAAAGTCAGTATCACTATTCATACTGGTGAATTCGTATATTTGATTGGAAAAACGGGGGCGGGCAAATCTTCCATCTTGAAACTGCTTTTCGCGGATATACCTGCTGTAGGGGAGAGCGCGCATTGTGTCGGCTTCGATTTGAAAACCATCAAGGCACGTGAGATCCCTTATCTGCGCCGCAAAATGGGCATCGTATTCCAGGATTACCAGCTGCTGGCCGATAAGACCGTTGCCGAAAACCTGATTTCGGCAATGAAGGCGACAGGCTGGAAGGACAACAAGGCCATTCAGAGCCGTTTGCAGGAAGTGTTGACGCTGGTTGGTTTGCAGACGAAGGACTTCAAGTATCCGCATCAGCTTTCGGGTGGCGAGCAACAGCGTGTCTGCATCGCGCGTGCATTGGTGAACAAGCCGGAAATCATCCTGGCCGACGAACCGACGGGCAACTTGGATCCCATCACCGCCGAAGAGATTTTCCAATTACTCCATGAAATAAACAAGTCGGGCACAACTGTGCTGATGTCAACGCATAACTTTCAGATGATCAACAAGTTCCCATCGCGAACCATTTGTGTTGAAGATGGAAAAATCATTGATTCCGGTTTGTAGTCATGCTCTCCATCTGCATCGCTATCCACAATTGGAATGTCGGTCAGTTGGTGAATGACCTGGCCGCTCAAGCGACGCGGTTGGGTGTGCCTTACGAAATCCTATTATTGGACGATGCCTCCGATGAGCGTTTCAGCATCGAAAACCAGCCTCTATCGCAAATTCCGTTCACCTCTTATTCCCAAAGCGAGAAAAATCTCGGACGTTCAGCTGTCCGCAATACGCTCGCACATTGGGCCAAGTACCCCTATCTGTTGTTTATGGACTGTGACACAGCGGTTTGCGACGACAATTATCTGCAAAATTATCTGGATGCATTGCCTGCACAAGTGGTGGTGGGGGGATATGGTTATCCTTCGCAGCGTCCTGAGCAGCCGTATGTCCTGCGTTGGAAGTATGGCAGAACCCGTGAAATCAAGTCGGCGGCAGTGCGTAGCCAACATGCGAACTGTTCCTTTTCCACTTTCAATTTCTTGATAGAAAAAAGCATTTTTCAAAAAGTCCGCTTTGATGAGAAATTACAAGGTTATGGACATGAAGATACCCTCTTCGGCCTTGATTTACAACGGAATGGAATAACAGTCACCCATATCGACAATGCCCTGATGCATTGTGTGCGTTGCGAAAACGATGTTTATCTCAAACAGATTGAAAACTCCATTGACAATCTGATCCACCTTTGCAAGAATTATCCCTATAAGCAAATTCTGATTGAAAATATTTCATTATTAAGAACTTATAATAAAATCCAACACTCTTTCACTGAAAAATGCTTTCGAAAATTCTATTCGCTTTTTTCTAATAGAATCCTCCGCAACCTCCATTCGCTCAATCCCGACATCCGTTTTTTGGACTATTTCAAATTGAATTATTTATGCAGTAAAAATATTGATTTATGAAGAAGAAAATTTTATTTCTGATTTCTTTTGTGTTGATAATCAGTGGTTTGAATGCCCAAGATCTATATCGTGCCCGACAGGATGGACATGTGGACAGCGTATTTAACGGCACGAACCTGCCCGATGCCTATCGCGGCGACGGTGTGATTATTGGCGTCACCGACTGGGGATTTGACTACACGCATCCGGTGTTTTATGATTCCACTTTGACGCATTACCGTGTGTTGCGCGCTTGGGACCAGTACCGTACGGCAGGTCCGGCTCCGGCAGGTTTCAACTATGGCACCGAGTTGGTTGGCCAGGAGCAACTGCTTGCAGCTCAATGTGATACAGTGAACATTTACGGTCATCATTATCATGCGACGCATGTCGCCTCCATTGCAGGCGGCGTCGGTGTTGGCACGCCCTATCGTGGGGTGGCTCCCGATGCGGAGTTCCTTTTCGCCTCCTTCCGTCCTGACGAACAGTCGGTGATCGATGCCTTCGAGTGGATGTACCAAGTGTCGCAGCAGGAGCAGAAACGCTTGGTAATCAATATGTCATGGGGCTTGTATTGGATGGACAATTTCGACGGGACAGGTCCTGTGGGTCGAAAGATGCAGGAGTTGAGCGACCTCGGCGTGGTGTTCGTTACCAGCGGAGGCAACAATGGCGATGTGAATTTCCACCTCGGCCACACCTTTTCCGCCGAAAACGACACCGTATTCACTCGTTACTCTTTCCCCGGCAATTATGCGAACAACTATTACGGCGGTTCAATCACGATGACCAATTCGCCGCACTGCCCGTTCTCAGTTGCGTTCACCTGCTACAACAATCAGGCTGGTCAGATGGTTTCCACTCCCTTTTACAATACTGCGGATGGGGATGCGAGCGATGAGGGGTGCATTTATTTCGGCACCGACTCCATCGTCTATTCCATCACCCTGCAGCAAAGTGACGAGGAGGGGAGGCCGGAAGCTCGTTTGGTTTTGAAGCGCCCGCATACGATTTCTTCGCTGATGTACTTGACGGTGACAGCGCAAAGCGGTGATTTTCACGCATGGAATGTAGCCGAACTGACAACGGGTGTCGGGAATTGGGGTGGCGAATTTACTGGCAGAAACGCACCCAAATGGAAGGGCGGGGATGTGAATTACGGCTTGGGCACGCCCGCCAGCGTGGACTGTGCCATCACGGTGGCCGCACACGTGTCGCGCTATCAAACGACGGATTCCACCATGGGTGGCGGAAACATCTGCACTTTCTCCAGTTATGGTCCCACCATTGACGGACGTGACAAACCCGATATTTCCGCTCCGGGCCAGAATCTTTGCGCCGCCGCCTCCAGCTATGCCGACAATGCGCTCGCTTACGACACCTCTGTGGTATTCAACGACAGGACTTACGGTTTCACCAAGCTTTCCGGTACCTCTATGTCTTCGCCATTCGCCACCGGCGTGGTCGCCTTGTTGTTGCAGGCCAATCCAACCCTTACCCCGCAGCAGGTCAAAGAGGTGCTGATTTATTCCGCCACGCACGACGAATTTACGGAAGCCGCTGGTATGGTCCGCTTCGGACACGGGAAAGTCAATGCTTACCAAGCCATCCTTCGCGCCCTTAACTCAGTGGGTGTCAGCAATTTTGAGAACCATGAGGACGTTTATACCGTTTTCCCGAATCCCACTTCTGACAAGATTTATATCTCCACTCCCAACAGCGATGCCAGTACAACCGCCTTTTTGTACGATATGAATGGAAGATTATTGAATAAAATTATTGTAAATCAAGGAGTTAATGTGATTGACATGGGGAATCGTCCGAATGGTTGCTACTTGTTGAAAATCGCAAATTCACACTATTCGCAAACAGAGAAAATCATTAAAACCAAATAGTATGCCTGAATCGAAACTTACTTATACTGAAGCATTTGAAGAGTTGCAGGACATTGTAAAGAAGATGGAAAATGCGGACATTTCTGTCGATGAACTGACTAAAAGTATTGAAAGGGCTTCTGAATTGATCAAAATTTGCAAAGAAAAATTGAGCAAAACGGAGGCTGAGGTCAATAAAATCATCGGGCAAAACAACTGATTATGCACGCGGAAATCACTGAGGAGCTGGAAGAGTATTGCGAAGCGCATTCCACGCCGGAATCGGATTTGCTGTATCGGCTCAATCGCGAGACGAACCTTAAGTGTATCAAGCCGAGGATGATTTCGGGGCATTTGCAGGGAAGGCTGCTGTCGTTCATTTCGCAGATGATGCGGCCGAAGCGCATTCTTGAAATCGGAACATACACCGGTTATGCCACCTTGTGTTTGGCGGAGGGATTGTCGGATGATGGCAGGATCGACACCATCGAGGTTGATGAGGAATTGGAGGAGATGATCCAGAGATATTTCTCGCAATCTGCTTATAATGAGAAGATTACGTTGCATATCGGGGATGCATTGCAGGTGCTGAAACAATTGGATGCCACATGGGATTTGGTTTTCATGGATGCTGAAAAGGACGACTATATTGCCTATTACGAGTTGGTTTTGCCTCGATTGCGTCAGGGCGGAATCATCTTGGCGGACAATGTGTTGTGGAGCGGAAAAGTGGTCCAAGAGGTGAAGACGGGCGACAAAGAGACGCGTGCATTGATGAAATTCAATGACTATATACTTGAAGATAAACGAGTTAAGAACTTTTTGCTTCCATTTCGCGATGGAATCATGGTAATTGAAAAATTGTAATATGCGCATTGATGTTTTGACTTTGTTTCCAGAGATGTTCGAAGGCGTCTTTTCGCAGTCGATTTTGAAGCGTGCTCAAAACAAGGGGCATCTGGAATTATTCACCCACAACATCCGCGACTATTCCAAGGACAAGCACCATCGGGTGGATGACTATCCTTTTGGGGGCGGTCCTGGAATGGTGATGATGGTGGAACCCATAGCCGACTGCATCAACGAATTGAAATCGCAGCGTCATTACGATGCGGTGATTTTCACTGCACCTGACGGACAGACGTTTAACCAATCGAAAGCAAATCAACTTTCTCTGTATCAGAATATTATCATACTTTGTGGGCATTATAAGGGGGTGGATGAGCGGGTGCGCGAGTTGTTTGTTACGGAGGAAATCAGCATTGGCGATTATGTGCTGTCGGGAGGGGAGATTGCTGCGATGGCGATTGTGGATGCGGTGGCACGTGTCATTCCCGGTGTCTTGAACGATGAGACTTCGGCTCTGTCGGATTCGTTCCAGGACGGACTACTTTCCGCACCGGTCTATACCCGCCCTGCCGACTATCAGGGGCATTGCGTCCCCGATGTTCTACTCTCCGGAAACGAGCGTCTCATCAATGATTGGAAATTGGAAAAGCAGCTGGAAAGAACTAAAGCGCGCCGCCCGGATCTTCTTTAATTCACGATTCATTATTCTTTTAGACAAATCTTCATTATGAAAAATATCGGACCCCATGTTAGTGCAAGCGGTGGTGTGGAGAACGCACCGGAAGCCGCCCGTCAATTGGGTGCGACGGCTTTTGCACTCTTTACCAAAAACCAACGGCAGTGGGTATCGCCTCCGCTGTCACAAAAAAGCATCGATTTGTTCAAGGAGAGATGTGTAAATTACGGATTCTCAGCCGATTACATCCTTCCGCACGACAGTTATCTCATCAATCTCGGACAGCCGGATGATGTGAAGTTGGAGCAGTCGCGTGCCGCCTTTTTGGATGAGATGCAGCGCTGCGAGCAGTTGGGGTTGAAAATGCTGAATTTCCATCCTGGCAGCCATCTAAAGATGATTCCGATTGATGAGTGTCTGGCGAGAATTGCAGAGAGCATCAATATCGCGTTGTCTAAAACGCAGGGTGTGATTGCGGTGATTGAGAACACGGCGGGGCAGGGGAGCAATGTCGGTTTTGAGTTCGCCCAAATTGCGCAAATCATTGACAAAGTGGAAGATAAGTCGCGTGTAGGTGTCTGCATCGACACCTGCCATACCTATTCGGCGGGCTATGATTTGAAAATAGATGCTGGTTATGAATCCACATGGAGGCAATTTGACGAGATTATCGGACTGAATTACCTGAGAGCCATTCACTTGAACGATACCAAAAAGGAATTTGCTTCCCGTGTTGATCGTCACGACAGCATTGGCAAGGGTTTTTTGGGAATGGAATTTTTCACCCGCATTATGAAGGATGCCCGTTTTGACCATATCCCCTTCATCTTGGAGACTCCCGACGAGTCGTTGTGGGCGGATGAAATTAAATTATTGCAGGAGTTGAGCAAATAAACAAAAAACTTATATTTGCAGTCGAAAATCCGTACCGCCGTGAGTTTGATTCATCATCCTCGTTTTGTAGCTATAAAGAATTGGATTACACGCACTTTGGGAAGAAACACC
>ONXT01000142.1 GCA_900321845.1 uncultured Bacteroidales bacterium
ACACTTTCGGTGCCAAACTGCTTTTGGAAGGCCCCTTCATCAAAATGAAGGAGGAAAACGCACTTTCCCTCGGCTACATTCTTTCCGTCAAGGGCTCCTACCTGCAATACTCCTCCAAAGCTTTCTACCCATACATTGACAACGGGCTGCCATACAACTACCTGGATCTTTATGGGAAGATTTCGCTCAACAGCAAAAACGGCAGCAAACTCAACTTCTTCGGCTTCCGTTTTGACGATAAAGTGAACTATACCGACATCGCCACCTACCATTGGAACAACTACGGAGCCGGTGCCAATTTCATGATCATCCCGGGAAAAGCCCCGATGACCATCGAAGGAACCATCGCATACAGCAATTACCGCACCTCATTGGACGACCAGATGGACAAGCCCGACATGACAAACATGACGGAGCGCGACACGTGCAGCCGACAGAGTTCGCTTGGCGGCTTCAACGCCAACCTTCATTTTTCGTACTACATCGGCAGAAGCGTGCTACAACTCGGCGCGGAGTTCATGGGCTACACCACCCGCTACATCATCTTCCCCACCGACCAGACCAGCGACCGCGTGGAGACCAAAGACTTCACCACCGATGTCGGACTTTTTATCAAATACAAGTATAACTGGAAGGACAAAATCCTGATTGAACCGAGTTTCCGCCTGCAATACTACGCTTCGTTGGGCGTAAGTTCCCCCGAACCGAGACTGGCGTTCAAGTACAACATCACCCCGAAAATCCGCCTTAAGCTGGCTGCCGGCATGTTCTCGCAGAACCTCGTGGCCGCCACCTCCGACCGCGATGTCGTGAACCTCTTCTCCGGATTCCTCTCCAGCCCGATGTCCGTCCCCGACACGCTGCTGGGAGGCAAGGAAGCCCGTTCCAGTATGCAGAAGTCGGAACACGCGATTCTGGGTTTGGAACTCGACGTGATTCCCTTCACCACCATCAATATTGAAGGCTATTTCAAGAACTTCTCAGTCCTCACCTCGCTCAACCGCTACAAAATGTTCGATACCGATTTGGACTATATGTTTGAGAACGGGCGTGCCTACGGAGCGGACTTTACCGCAGAATTCAACTATAAAGGTCTGTATATCAAATTCGTATATGCTTTGGGCTGGGTAACTCGCTACGATGGCAAGATTCATTACTCACCCCATTTCGACCGCCGCCACAACATCAACCTGCTGGCCTCCTACAGCTTTGGCAAACGCAAAAGCTGGCAGGTGGACGTTCGCTGGAACTTCGGCACTGGATTCCCATTCACGCAGACGCAGGCCTACTACCCCAACTTGGATTTATCCAGCTATAATAGCAATTATGTAAGCGCAAATGAAAGCCTCGATTTCATCCTCGCCGACTATAACAAGGGGAAACTCCCTAATTATCACAGACTTGATTTAAGCATTAAGAAAGCCTTCCACATCGGAGAGCGCCACGTGATTGAAGTCAGCATCGGCGCAACCAACATCTACAACTATAAAAACGTATTTTACAAAGATAGAATCACCAATAAAACGATCTATCAGTTGCCATTGCTTTACAGTCTTGGTCTGAGCTGGCAGTTTTAATTATGGAGCCTTTAAATAACAAGAAGAAAACCATTATCAGCATAGTGGCCACATGCGTTGTCATAACTGGATTGACGGTGTTTTGCGGTTACCTTTTAACGCGCAACAACGTTCTGGCCAAAGAGAACCAGGAGTTGAGGGCGGAGAACCACTACAGCAACGTGCTCGCCCCTCCCCCACTCCCCGACTCCATCACTTTTGCCGGGGAGAGAGTGCCGCTTGACAACATGATGGTGCGCGAGTCCTTGGATCGCGAGCTGACAGCCATCTGCTTTCAGCACGGCACCACGCTGATGTGCCTGAAGCGTTCCGGCAGATGGTTCCCCCTCATTGAAAAAATCCTCAAGGAGGAAGGACTGCCTGAGGATTTCAAATACCTGTGCATTGCAGAGAGTAGTTTGCAGAATGCAATTTCCCCAGCCAAAGCCGTTGGTTTCTGGCAATTCCTGGAAGGCACTGCCCGAAGCTACGGCTTGGAAGTGACCGACGAGGTGGATGAGCGCTACGACGTGGAAAAGTCGACACGCGCCGCTTGCAAATACCTGAAAGCCGGCAAACAGTCGTTGGGCAGCTGGTCGCTGGCGGCTGCAGGCTACAATATGGGCACCGGCGGGGTAAGCAAAAACATGAAACTGCAATCCGTTGATAACTATTGGGACATGTATCTCAATCAGGAAACGGCCCGCTACGTCTTCCGCATCATCGCCTACAAAGCCATCTTTGAAAATCCGCACATCTACGGCGTGAGAATCGCCCCCGAGGAAAAACAAAAACCTGTAGAACTGGAAGAAGTCAAGATAACTCAAAGCATCGCAAATCTTTACGATTTCTGCAAGGAGCATAAAATCACTTATAAGGAACTCAAGACTTGGAATCCGTGGCTTCGCAGCTCCAAATTAACCGTGAAAGATGGCAAAAGTTATTCGATTAAAATACCGAAAAAATAGAGGAAGATGAACCATAGTGCAGAGGACAAGCTGACAATCATTGGTGCAAGAGAGAACAACCTCAAAAATGTATCGATACAACTACCTCATTATCAACTGATTGTCGTAACAGGTCTAAGCGGAAGCGGGAAATCGTCCCTCGCTTTCGACACCATCTATGCGGAAGGGCAACGCCGCTATATGGAGACTTTCTCCGCATACGCACGTCAATTCATCGGTAATTACGAGCATCCCGACGTGGACAAGATCACGGGGCTGAATCCGGTGATTGCCATCGAGCAGAAAACGACCAACAAGAATCCACGTTCCACCGTCGGAACCATCACCGAAGTATATGACTTTCTGCGTTTGCTTTACGCGCGTGCTTCTGACGCATACTCATACGTCACCGGAGAGAAAATGATTCGCTACACGGAATCGGAGCTCATCGAAAAATTGATTCAACTTTATGAGAATAAAGATGTTACCATTCTTGCACCAGCAGTCAAGCGCAGGAAAGGGCACTATCGTGAGCTCTTCGAATCCATCCGCAAGCACGGTTTTTCGAAAGTGCGCGTGGATGGCGAAATCAAGCCGCTCACCCTCAACATGGCCGTTGACCGCTACAAAATCCACGACATCGAAACCGTCGTTGACCACCTTACCGTGCGCGAAATCGCCAAAGCGCGCCTCGTCAATAGCCTGCGCCTCGCCCTCAAGACCGGCAAAGGCGTGCTGATGGTCCTTGACAACGCGACAGGCGAGATCAAGAACTTCAGCAAGTTCCTCATGTGTCCCACCTCCGGCATCTCTTATCCGGAGCCCGAGCCCAACACCTTCTCCTTCAACTCGCCCTACGGAGCGTGCGAAAAGTGCAATGGCCTTGGCTTCATCACGGAAGTGGATTTGGCAAAAATCATCCCCGATGAGACGAAATCCATCCGCGACGGTGCTATCGTTCCCCTCGGCAGTTACAAGAACACACAGATTTTCAGACAGATAGAAGCGCTTGGACGTAAATTCGGCTTCTCCATCGACGACCCCATCGGCGAACTGTCGGAACAAGACCTCAATACCATCCTGTACGGGACGGAAGAGACCATCAAAGTGGAACGCGAGTTCTCAGGGCTCTCGCCGATGACGATGAACTATCAAGGCATCATCAACTTCATTAAGGATTTCGATGTGGAAAGTGCCCCGGCCAACATCCGCAAATGGATTCAGAGCTTCATGAATGAAATACCCTGTCCGGAATGCCATGGGGCACGCCTGAAAAAGGAGTCGCTCCACTTCAAAATCGGCGGCAAAAACATCGCCGAACTTGCCATGATGGACATTTCCGAGCTTACCGCGTGGATCAATGGTTGCCATAAATTCCTGAATGAAAAGCAGAACAAAATCGCATACGAAGTGCTTCGCGAGATCAAGTACCGGCTGAAGTTTCTGGAAGAGGTCGGCATTCAATACCTTTCGCTGAACCTTCCTGCGAAAGCGCTTTCCGGCGGTGAAGCCCAGCGCATCCGGCTTGCCACGCAAATCAGCTCGCGCCTCGTCAATGTGCTCTACATCCTCGACGAACCCAGCATCGGCCTGCATCAGCGCGACAACCACCAACTCATCGAAGCGCTGAAGAAACTGCGCGACCTCGGCAACTCCGTCATCGTGGTGGAACACGACCGCGACATGATGGAAGCCGCCGACTTTATCGTCGATATCGGCCCGGCCGCCGGCATACACGGCGGACAAATCGTGGCCAGCGGCACCTACAAGGAGATTCTCACAAGCGACTCGCTCACCGCACAATACTTAAAAGGCAAGAAAAAAATCAGTCCGCCCAAAACGCGCCGAAAAGGGAACGGTCAAAAACTGACGCTGGTGGGGGCGAGCGGGAACAATCTGAAAGACGTTTCCGTCTCCTTTCCATTGGGCACATTCATCTGTGTAACAGGCGTTTCCGGAAGCGGCAAATCCACGCTCATCAACGAAACGCTCTACCCAATCCTCAACCATCACTTCTTCAGGGCGGAGAAAAAGCCCCTCCCCTACATTGAAATCGACGGGCTGAAAAACATCGACAAGGTCATCGAAATCAACCAGCAGCCCATCGGACGCACGCCGCGTTCGAACCCCGTCACCTACATCGGCGTGTTCGACCTGATTCGCGCCCTTTATGCAAGTCTGCCGGAATCCAAAATCCGCGGCTACAAGCCCGGTCGTTTCTCCTTCAACGTGGTCGGCGGGCGTTGCGAAGAGTGCAGGGGCGGCGGACTGAAAGCCATCGAGATGAACTTCCTGCCCGACGTATATGTCACCTGCGAGACGTGCAACGGCAAGCGTTACAACGATGAGACACTGGAAGTGCGCTACAAGGGAAAATCCATCAACGACGTGCTGGAAATGGACATCGAGACCGCCGTCACCTTCTTCGAGGGCATCCCGGCCATCGCCGAAAAATTACGCACCCTATACGATGTCGGCTTGGGCTACATCAAACTGGGGCAACCCTCCACCACACTTTCCGGCGGCGAGGCGCAACGCATCAAGCTGGCCGCCGAACTGTCGAAAAAAGACACCGGCAACACCTTCTACATCCTTGACGAACCCACCACCGGACTGCATTTCGAGGACATCTACGTGCTCCTCAACGTTCTGAACAAGCTGGTGGATAAGGGCAATACCGTCCTCGTCATCGAACACAATATGGATGTCATCAAAATGGCGGATTGGATTATCGACTTGGGACCGGAGGGCGGCAAAGCGGGTGGCCAAATCATCACGGAAGGCACCCCGGAAACAATTGTCAAACAAGGCATCGGCTACACGGCCAAATACTTGAAAAAGGAGCTGAAACGATAGGGGGTAACGTTACGACAGCCGTGTAATCAACGACAAATGGGTATATTGATTATCTTCCGCTTGGAAGTCATCGCGCACGCGGTGGGGTTCTTCAAGTGGGAATTAGATAAGAGAACGCATCAAGTTTCTGTTTCATCCAGATTGGTTCCATATTCCATGGGAGTTTCCGCCGCCATGGGGAGATCCTCATCGGGAAGGAGGATGTATTTCACCGATTTCGGGCCGAAAGTGCGGAGGAAATAGTCTTGCAACTTCACTTCAACGCGTTCCATGGTCTGTTCCAGCAGCTTGGGTTTCAGCTGGCACTCCCACACCACAATGACCTGCCAGCCGTTATCGCGCAAAAGTTGGTAGTTCTTCCTGTCGCGCTCCATGTTGCGGAGGATTTTGCTTTGCCAGAACTCGGTGTTGGTCTTCGGAATTTTGCAACATTCGGAATTTTGGAGCTGCAAAGTCCCTGAATCGTGAGTTTCGCATTTATTCGGGGTTGCAATTATCTCGTTCTCTCGGGGCTGTTCGAAGAATGAGTCGGCTATTTCCAAATGGTGTCCGTGCCAAAAGCAGCCGTTGACGAAGATGGCGGTACGATATTTGCGAAGCACGATGTCGGGTTTGCCAGGCACGCCCTTCACATTGAGGCGGTAGCGGTAGCCGTGACGCCACAACCAGCGACGCACCAGCAGTTCGGGCTTGGTGTCCTTGCCTCGGATGTGCGACATGACGAGGTGACGCTGTGATGTGGTGAGGGTGTCTGTCATTGTTGGGTTGGGGCATTTCCCCAAGCTTCACTAATGATGGGGTAATTTATAGGATTCGTTTTGCAGTTTCTCGATGAGTTCTTTGTCGGCGGGCAGCCAGTTTACGCTTCCCAATTCATCCCGCGACAGCCAGCGAGCGGCTTCATGTTCGAGGAGTTTGGGACTGCCTTCGGTAATGTGGCAGAAAAAGCAGTGGAGAACGAGGTGGAAGTCGGGATAGTCCCATTCCACGATTTGGGCGAAGCTGTCGATCTCGATGTGGACTTCAAGTTCCTCCCAGATTTCGCGGATGATGGCCTGTTCGGGGGTCTCGCCCGGTTCCAGTTTGCCGCCGGGGAACTCCCAATAGTCCTTCCATTGGCCGTATCCGCGCTGGGTGGCGAAAATGCGGCCCCGCGAGTCGAGGATGATGGCGGCGGAAACAATTTTTTGCTTCATATTGTCAACGATTAAGAGTTTTAATCACTTCATGCGGGTGAAATGCCCTACCCTCTCCTGAACTCCTTCAGGATTTTCAACGGCACGAGCCCCGTTGCAAGCGCAATCAAACAGGCGAACAACGCACTGATGGCCAACGCTATGAGCACATTCCCCGTGTAAAACCTCGCAAATACCAAAGTGCAGGGAATCAACAGCGCCATATAAATCAGACAACGGACGAAGGGAATGTCGCGCAGAGGCAACTTCAACACGCGGAAGGCGATAACCGTCTGAATGACAGCCATTACCGACTGCGTGCTCAAACTGGCGATAGCCGCCCCCCTCGCCTGTAAGCGCGGAATCAAAATGAAATTCACCAGCAGATTCACCACGATGCCAATAACCGCTGACAAGTTCAACAACTTCATACTGCCATTGGCTGTAAGGAGCGTGCCGTAAATATATGTCAACGAAATGGGTATGATGCAGGGAATGAGGAAAGTGAAAACGCCCGCGCTTTCGGCAATGTGCGCGTCGTATAGCAATTCCAGCACAGGAATCCGGAAGGCGAGCAGTATCGTGACCGCA
>ONXT01000082.1 GCA_900321845.1 uncultured Bacteroidales bacterium
ATTTCTTCATAATTAAAAATTTTAATTGGTTAATAATTAAGCTGTTATACTATGGTTTATTATCAAAAAAAAGAGCATAAAAAAAGCGTGAACTCAACTCATTGCACGCTCTTGAGGCCTTCGACTGCCTGACCGCCATACAACAATAATTGAGAACACGCATTTACAGCGCGAGTCATCAAGTCGGCGGTTTTTGAAAGTGTCGAAGTTTCAAGAGCCTACTTTTCAGCACGTTTTTTCTATAAAAAAGAACCTATGCTTTCACACGAAAACGCGGCAAAAATACAACTTTTTAATCATAATGGATGTTTTTAATTCATAAAAATATACAAACTATGTTAATTACATTAGTGGTACATCGCTTAAAAGGGAGCAGAAATCGGTGAACAGTGAAGCGATTTCCTAAAAAAGAAGGCGGCAGAACCAGTCCGCCGCCCCTATCCGTCGGCAGTCAAATCAAGGTCGAAGTTTCAAGAGCCGTACGGTTTAGTAGTGGATGATGCCTTGAAGCGTTGTCCATGAAAAACAGCATGGACAGGTTACGTTGTTCTTGTTCGATATGACCATCCAATTTCAAGATTATCATTTTCTACGTCTCCTTTCTTAGATGACGCAAAAATAGATGTTTTTTTTTGTAAAAAAACAGGAGGGGCAACGAATCACCGATTTCGGCAATAAAATGAATATTAACAGTGGATTAAATGCACTTTTTGAACGACTGTTGCATACGGCGGCTGCACAGAATGTCGCGAGTGACGCGCTGCATATCGGCATCGATATAAGAAATTCGGAATTTTCCGTTCCCGATTTCCAACAAACAACTGGGATTGACCCAACACCAGCGATTCACCCTTACCAACTCGCCTTCAGTAAGATGCAATTTCCCCGCTATGTCTTTCTTGAATGAAAAATTGACCAATACACCCGGACCACGATCTCTAAAATAGACGATTTTGTTGTTGGTTCCGCCTCCCTTCCCTGTGTCGGTCTCCATCATCACGATGTTACTCAAAGATGTTCGGTAAAGCGGTTCTCCCTTCAACTTCAATTCAACGTCGGTTACAGCCTTGTTGCGCATAAAAAACTGACAGGTTTCATCTCCAATTTTACAATTGATCTGAATGGAAGTAATCTCAACATTATTTCCCGCGGCAGCCATCAAGGGCGCTGGGAAAACATCATAGAGAATCTCAGTGGCTTTCATTTTACATACATACTAAAAAAACATTTGTGTCTTGTTTTTTAATTACATATAGTAAAAATCACTCGATAGGCTTTTGATTTAAAACAACGCAATAACGCACAAACCCATTGAATAGTTTACGCGCCGCCACCCTTTTAACAATTATTAAAGATTCCCTACTTAGCAGAAGTCCACCGGCACATCCACCGGACAGATGTCTTCGTCGGGGGCAAGCGCCTCCCACGCCGAAAGCTCCTTCAACTCCTCCATCCGCTTTTCGGATTCAACAACGCGGAAAACCATGGCGTCCTGTCGGAGGTAGATGTCGGGGGAGGCATCCTCTACGCCGCGGGCCGTCCGCATCTCGTCGTACTCCGCCGGGATGAAGTACTTTTCGGAGAAGAAAAACAACCCCAGCTTATCCCCCACCGTCAGCGACATATAGTCCAGCTCCTCGCGGATTTCCATCGCACTTGCCCAACAGGGGAACAGCAGCTTTCCCTCCAAAGTGAGGAGGTTCTTCTTCCCGTCAACGAAAACACGGAACAGATTCAATCTATTGACAAAGAACATGTTATCGAAATCGAAGTCGGTTACGGGCGTTCCTTTTCCATCGGGAAGCACCAGCCCCCAACGGTTAGCCTTGCGCGCCGGAAGCGGCTGGGAAGGGTCGCTGTTGTAAAGCAAGTCGTCGTAAATGGCGGGCACCAGGATTTCATCCTCGCAAGAGCGTAGTCCCACGTGTCCGTTTTCCTCAAAAGTGTCTTCAAACATAGTACATTATTTTTAGGCTGCAAAAGTACTAAATAATCAATTATTATTCGTACCTTTGCCGCGTGAATCGGGATTTATTACCATACTCATTTACAATTCTTTAAGAAAATCAAAATAATCAAAAAAATACATCTAATATGAAACAGACACCCATATCACGTGAATTGGTTGACAGAATGATTGCCGCCAACGGCATTAAAGACGTAAGCAAAGCCTCCATCCGCGAGACGAAAAGACTCATCAACGACATCGAGAAGGAGTCGGGCGTGAAGTTCGTTCGCATGGAGATGGGCATTCCAGGCATTCCAGCCTGCAAAATCGGTGTGGAAGCCCAAATCAAAGCCCTAAAAAACGGCATTGCCACTTGGTATCCCGATATTGAAGGCACTCCCGAACTGAAAAAGGAGATGTCGCGCTTCGTCAAGAACTTCATCGACCTCGACATCGCTCCCAGCTCCTGCATCCCCACCGTCGGCTCCATGATGGGCGGTCTTGCCTGCTTCATGACCTTTGCCCGCTTGCACAAGGAAAAAGACACCACCCTCTTTATCGACCCGGGCTTCCCTGTTCAGAAAAACCAACACCGCATCAACGGCCTCAAATTCGAGACCTTTGATGTGTATGACTTCCGTGGCGACAAACTGCGCGACAAACTCGAAAGCTACCTCAAGCAAGGGAACATCCACTCCATCGTCTATTCCAACCCCAACAACCCGTCTTGGATCTGCTTCACCGACAAGGAGTTGCAAATCATTGGCGAGCTGGCCACGAAATACGACGTGGTAGTCATTGAGGACCTCGCCTACTTCGGCATGGACTTCCGCCGCGACATTTCCACCCCCGGTCAACCTCCGTATCAACCCAGCGTGGGCAAATACACCGACAACTACGCGCTGCTGATTTCCAGCTCCAAGGCCTTCAGCTACGCCGGCGAACGAATCGGCATGCTCTGCATCTCCGACAAACTGTTCGACCGCCAGTTCCCCGACCTCACCCCCTATTTCGGCACCCCTATTCTCGGCCGCGCCATCATCTACGGCACCGTCTATGCCATCAGCTCCGGCACCTCCCACTCCGCCCAATACGCCATGGCCGCCATCCTCAAGGCCTGCAACGACGGCACCTACAACTACATGGACGATGTGAAGGAATACGGCGAAAAAGCCCAAATCATGAAGAAAATATTCACCGACAACGGCTTCAAAATCGTATATGACCACGACGAGGACAAACCGCTCGCCGACGGATTCTACTTCACACTCGCCTATCCCGGCCTCACCGGCGAACAGCTGCTGCACGAACTGCTCTGCTACGGCATCAGCGCCATCTCTTTGGCCATGTGCAACAGCACCCGCACCGAAGGTCTCCGCGCTTGCGTCTCCCTCGTGAACCGCAACCAATTCCCAGCCCTCGAAGAACGTGCCAAACTGTTTAACGAGAACCATCGCAACGCGTAACTGAAATCAAATGATTCCTTCAAAACGCCTTATATTTCTGTTTCTCATCGCACTGTCGGTGCTGTTCGCGGCCTGCCGGAACAAAGGGGTTGAAAAGCCCCCCCACTGGCTCAAGCAGTACCATTTCTTTCAAGAAAATGAATATCAGGCATTTTTAACAAAGAAAATAGAAGCTTTAACAGATGCAGATGTCGCTTTTTCCGCCCAAATCAAGGAATACTACGACAAAGAAAAAGCACCCTTCTGGACGGCAAACGGCTACCAAGAGGAGCGCGTGGCGGAGTTGATGGAATTCATCGCCCATTCCGACGAACACGGCCTATCCCCGAACGTGTTCGGCTACACCACTTTCAACAAACTGATTGACTCGCTGAAAACCGGCAAGGTGAAGACCGCCGAAAACCTCTATGAAATGCTGGCGCAAGCGGAGCTCCTGCTCACCGACGCCTACGTCCAATACGCCAAAGACCTCTCCTACGGAGCCACCGACCCCAAGGAGGTGAACGGCGGCAAATGGCTCTACGAAACCATCTATCCCGATGAGACGTTCATCAAAACGACATTGGAGGGGATGAAAGACGTAAAAACCTATCTGTCAAGCGTTCAACCGACCGACACCAATTATGTGCGGTTACAGACGGAGCTGAAGAAATTCCTTGCGTTGGGCGACACAGTGCTGCCCAAAATACCATACGTCAAGGCGAAAAAGTCGCAGCAAGTCGCCAACGTGAAATTAGTGGGCGAACGTCTGCGCTTTTTAGGCGAGATGCCCGCCGACTATGCCCCTAACGACCTCTTCGACGAAGCATTGCTGAAAGGGCTCAACCACTTCCGCTACACGCGCGGCATTCCTGAAGGCGACACCATCGGCGCCGAAACCATCGACATGCTCAACGAACAACCGAAGTATTACATCCACAAGATTTCTACCAACCTCGAACGCATGCGCTGGAAAACCACCCACCAGAAAGGTGAGAACTTCATCGCCGTCAACCCCGCCGACTTCCACCTCGTGTCCAAATGCCAAGACACCCTGCTGACAATGAAAATCTGCTGCGGCAAATACCCAGTGAAACGCCGCGCAGACACCTACGACGGCGAGAAGCTGCTGCGCTGCATCAAAAGCGAGTCGCCACTGCTCTACAGCGAAATCAATATGATTGTACTCAACCCCGAATGGAACGTACCCGAAACGATTTTCGCCGATGAGTACTACCCCAAATTCCTCAAGAACCCAGGTTACATCCAGAAACACCACTACTATCTAGTGGATTTGAAAACCAAGAAAGAGGTGCTGCCAGAAACCATCAACTGGCATAAGGTACGTCAAAAGAACATCCCATACAAGCTGGTTCAAAGTTCAGGAAAATGGAACGCGTTGGGCAGTGTGAAGTTCAATTTCCCCAATTCGGAGTCGGTGTACCTGCACGACACCGACATTCCAAGTGCCTTCAAACGCCGCAAGCGCGCACTGAGCCACGGCTGCATCCGCGTGGAAAAGCCTCGCGAACTGATGCGCCAACTGCTGGTGATGAACGACTACGACACCGTAAAACTGGAGCAGACTTACATCATCCTCGGCGACGAACCCACTACAGAAAAGGGCGAAGAATTTTTAGAAGAACGCGAGAAGAAGGAAGAGGAGTATTTTGACAAACTTGCCCCCGAAGATACCATCTTCTACCGCCCATTGCGCCCCACCAATGTCTTCCTGAAGAAAAAGATGCCGCTCTTCATCGAATACTTCACCTGCTACGTGGATTTCAACGGCGACATCAACTACCGCCCCGACCTCTACGAAAAAGAAGGGAACGTACTCTACCTCCTGCGGAAGTTGGAACACTGAATCGGGGTAGGGAACATAATTGATAAACAACAGTTCCTGCCCACTAATCACCGTTCAAAACAATGTTGAAAGACAAAAAAATCTGCGTCGTACTGCCGGCCTACAACGCCGCCGCCACCTTGGAAGCCACTTACAACGAAATTCCCTTTTCCATCGTGGACGAAGTGGTGCTGGTGGATGACAAATCCTCAGATGAGACGGTGAAAGTAGCGGAAAAACTTGGCATCCAACACATTATACAACACAAGAATAACAAGGGCTATGGTGCCAACCAGAAAACCTGCTACCAGACGGCTTTGTCTCTGGGGGCGGACATTGTGGTGATGCTCCACCCCGACTACCAATACTCCCCTAAGCTGATTGAGTCGATGTGCTACTTGATTTCCAATGAGGTCTATCCCGTCGTATTGGGGTCGCGCATCCTCGGCAAGGGCGCACTCAAGGGGGGAATGCCCCGCTACAAGTACTTCTTTAACAGACTTTTAACCGCATTCCAGAACTTCGTGATGAACGAAAAGTTGGCAGAGTACCACACCGGCTACCGCGCTTTTTCCAAAGAGGTTCTGCAAAGCATCAATTTTATGGCGAACTCTGATGATTTTGTGTTTGATAATCAAATGATTGCGCAGATTTTCCACGCGGGATTTGAGATTGCGGAAATCACCTGTCCTACGAAGTACTTCCCAGAGGCCTCCTCCATCAATTTCCGACGGAGTGTGAAATACGGCTTCGGCGTCATCCACACCTCCCTCTGCTACCGCCTGCAAAAATGGGGGTTGGCAAGATGCAAGTGGCTGTAATACAGTTGGAAACTTGGAAACATGAGTTAGGAGAACTAACTTAATTCAAGATTTTCTTCCGTCAAAACAATGTTTTCTATCGCGTTGATTTTCCCCTCATCAAACGGAATACGCACCTTGATGTAGTTGTCGGTGAAGCCGAACATCCAGTTATTCTTGGATTCCGCCTCCAGCAAGACAGGTCTTGTTTCACCGATATGGCTATGATAGAAGATGCGCTTTTTCGCTTCCGACAAAGCCAGCAGTCGGTTGGTGCGGTCTTTTTTCACCGGCGGCGGTATCTGTCCGTCCATCTCCGCCGCTATCGTGTTCGGACGACGGGAGTAGGTGAAAACATGCAAGTAACTGATAGGCAACGCCTCCAACCACGCCAATCCGTCGGCGAACTCCTCCTCCGTCTCCGTAGGAAAGCCCGCGATAATGTCCATCGCAATGCAGGCGTGCGGCATCAACTCCTTGATTTTCGCTACTTTATGGGCGTATAAATCCCGCTGGTAACGACGGTGCATCAGCCCCAACACCCGGTCGCTCGCCGACTGCAGCGGAATGTGAAAATGGGGCATAATCATCCTTGATTCGGCGGCCAAAGCGATGATTTCATCCGTCAGCAGATTGGGCTCAATGGAGGAGATACGGATGCGGATGCCGGAATCCTGCTTTTCGATGGCTTGAAGCAACTCGTAAAAACTGGTGCCGTTCTTTCTGCCGAAATCGCCCAAATTCACACCCGTCAGATTTATTTCCTTGATACCCAGCGAATTAATCTGCTCGATTTCGTGCAAAACGTTTTCGATGCTGTCGCTACGGCTCTCACCACGGGCGCGCCAAACTGTGCAGTAGGTGCAGTGGTAGTCGCAACCATCCTGTATCTTAAGGAACGAGCGTGTGCGGTCGTTGCTTGAAAACGCTGGGAAGAAGGGTGGGTTGGCGGGCAGAGCCTCCCCTCTCAGGAAAGGCAGCACATTCATCTTGTCCTCGTTGCCGAAGGTGGCGACCACGCCGGGCCACTGCTGAATCTCCTTCGGACGGAGGGCGGCATAACAGCCGGTGACCACAATCTGTGAATCAGGATACTCGCGATGAAGGTGCGCCACGAGGTTGCGGGCTTTCTTCTCCGCCACCGCCGTGACAGCGCAACTATTAAGGATGATGTAGTCGGGCTGCTCAGCGTGCGAAAAACCTGCGTCCGCCAATTGGCGCGACAGGTCGGAAGACTCGCTGTAGTTGAGCTTGCAGCCCAAGGTGTAGATGGCAAAAGTAGGCTGTTTCATTTGGGCGGCAAAAATACTGCAAATTGTTGAAACGTCGAATGGCCGATTCAATTATTCGCTCAAGTGCAGATTCAAATAGCAAGGTCAAAAAATTAATCATTAACCATTAACCATTAACCATTAATTAAGTATCTTTGCAGCCGAATTAAAAAAACATCGAATGAACAGTATTTTGGCTTTTGTCACTTGGTCCGTTGACCCTGTCGCTTTTTCAATCGGCAGCCTGCAAGTGAGATGGTACGGCATTCTGCTCGCCACAGGTTTTATTCTGGCATATCTGGCACTTCAGAAAATTTTCAGGAAAGAGAACCTCTCGCAGAAACTGCTCGACCACTTTGTCATTTGGACGATTGTATGGACGATTGTGGGGTTGCGTCTGGGGCATTTTCTGTTTTATGAGCCGGAATATCTGATTGCGCATCCGCTGCAAGTGCTTCTTCCAGTGGACGAGCAGTGGCACTTCATCGGTTATCAGGGACTGGCGAGTCATGGCGCGGCCATTGCCATCCTGATATGGCTGACCTACTACACATGGACCCGCAAGATGAATTTCTGCTGGCTGCTTGACCGTGTGGCGATAGCCGTGCCCATCGCCGCCGCTTTCGTGCGCCTCGGCAACCTGATGAACCACGAGATTGTGGGCAGCATCACCAATGTGCCGTGGGCGTTCGACTTCATGCTGGCCGAAGACCCCGCCGGAACGTTCCGTCATCCTTCCCAACTCTACGAATCCCTTGTCTATCTCACCCTGTTCATCATCCTGATGATTTACTACTTCAAATTCGCCAAGGGCAATGTGCCTCCCGGAAGAACTTCCGGCATTATGATAACCACCATCTTCGCCTCCCGCTTTTTCATCGAATTCCTGAAAGCCGACCAAGTGGCGAAAGAGGCCGACATGGCCCTCAACATCGGCCAGAAGCTCAGCATTCCGCTCACGCTCCTCGGCATCGGCCTGTTGATTTATTCCATTGTAAAAAAAGAAAAAATCCCGCACTACGTGGAACCCCAAGCACCCAAGAAGAAGTGATTTTCCATCCTTCTTCCTTCAAATATATATTGTACTTTACAATTTAAGTTCGCATCAAACGCGAGACTCCCTTAAAAGCAAAAAACTAAATCAACAATATCATGAATCCTTTATTTGAAAAATCCGTTTATGTTGCGCGCCGCGAAAAGTTGGCGCAGAAAGTGCAATCTGGGATCATCCTGTTCCTCGGCAACAACGAAAGTCCGATGAACTACCCAGCCAACTGCTACACGTTCCGTCAGGACAGCAATTTCATCTATTATTTCGGTTTGACGGCTCCTTCATTGGCCGCTGTCATCGACATTGACGAGAACCGCACCATTCTTTTCGGCGATGACGTCACCATCGACGACATCATCTGGGTAGGCGACCAGCCCGCCATCCGCGACCTCGCCGCTCAAGTGGGCGTCACCGAGTCGATGCCGCTGGCCAAGTTGGAGGATTACCTCGCCACCAACAGCAATCGCAAAATCCACTTCGTGAAACAATACCGCTTCGACAACCAGATCACGCTGGCCAATTTGTTGAAAAAGAACGTCAACAAAGTGAACAACTACGCTTCCATCGACTTAATCAAGGCGATTGTATCGATGCGTTCCGTGAAAGAGGACCGCGAGATTGCGGAGATGGAGAAGGCTGCCGACATGGCCTACACCATGCACACGACCGTTCAACGCAACTGCAAAGTGGGCGGTAGCGAGCACCGCCTCGTCGGCTTGGCTGACGGCGTCGCTACCGGCTACGGCAACGGCATCTCTTTCGGCATCATCCTCTCCCAGCACGGCGAGATCTTCCACAACGCCGACCACAACGTGAAACTCAAATCCGGCAAATTGCTGTTGATGGATGCGGGCATTGAGGGGCTGATGAACTACTGCTCCGATTATACGCGCACCTTCCCCGTCAACGGCAAGTTCACCGAAAAACAGCGGAACATCTACGAGATTGTCCTGAAAGCCAACATGGCGGGTATCAAGATGGTGAAAGCCGGCACGCCCTACCGCGACATACATTTCGCCGCCGCCGAAATCATCATGCAGGGGCTGAAAGACCTCGGCCTGATGAAGGGCGATGTGAAGGAAGGCGTAAGGTTGGGTGCGCACGCGCTCTTCTTCCCGCACGGCCTCGGACACCAGATCGGCCTGGATGTTCACGACATGGAAGGTTTGGGCGAAGACTACGTCGGCTACGACGAGGAGTTCAAGCGCAGCGAACTCTTCGGCACCTGCAATCTGCGTATGGCCCGCCGCCTCGAACCGGGCATCGTAATGACAGTGGAACCAGGCATCTACTTCATTCCCAAGCTGATAGAGATGTGGCGCGCTGAGAAGCACCTCGCCGACTTCATCAACTACAGCAAATTGGACAGCTACCTCAACTTCGGCGGCATCCGCGTGGAAGACTGCGTAGCCGTGACCGAAAAGGGACACAAAGTTTTAGGCAAAGCCATCCCGAAGACGGTGGCAGAGCTGGAAGCAACGATTGGCATCGATGCCTAATCACAGATTTTTTGTTGGAAAGGGAGGTAACACGATACAGTCACCTCCCTTTTTTATGCGAAACCATCGGTGATTGGGTGGGTTTCGTCAAGTCTAAAAACTTTTTGTATTTATTCTTATGATATTTGCAAGGGTGTTGATAACTTTTTTTCAGAAGAAGGCC
>ONXT01000055.1 GCA_900321845.1 uncultured Bacteroidales bacterium
ATGCTGGAAGATGTTTGCACCATCATCGTCCAAGATAATTGGGAGGCTAAGGATTTTGAAGGCTTTGAAAATGACCTGATTACGAATTGCGGATGCGATTCCCCCTTCTCAGCCAATGAATTCCTGGAAGGTCGCCCAAGTGACCTGATTGCACGCCTTTGTCCCATCGTTTATGACAATTATAAATTGAAGATGGAGCAACTCTGCGAAAAAATCTCCCCGGTTATCGACCGCGTTTATCTGGAGCAGGGACAGCGTTTCCAAAACATCGCGTTTGAAATCACCGATGGCAGCCGCGTACTGCGCGTGGTGGCCCCGCTGAAAAAATGCTACGAAAGCAAGGGCAAGGAAATCGCGCTCTCCATCGAAAAGGGCATCACCCTCGCCGTCATCGACAATGCCTGGAAGGAACACCTCCGCGACATGGACGATTTGAAACAGTCGGTTCAAAATGCTTCTTACGAGCAGAAGGATCCGCTCTTGATATACAAATTGGAGTCTTTCGACTTGTTCGACAAACTGCTGGTGAGAATCAGCACGGAAATCATCTCCTTCCTCAACAAAGGCTATCTGCCGGAAATGGAGCAACAGCAGGTGAAGGAAGCACAGCTTCCGGAATCCGATGCCAAGAAGTTGCAGACGGGCCGAGGCGAAAGCGGCCCCAAGACCGGCCAAAAGGGCGCGGCTCCCGTCCATGTGGAGAAGAAAGTCGGCCGCAACGACCCCTGCCCGTGCGGAAGCGGCAAGAAATACAAGAATTGCCACGGCAGAAACTTGTAACAATCGAGCTATCAGGGGCGAGGCAAAACGTCCGCCCCTTTTTTCTTTTTTAATAATCTAAAATTAAAACGATTAATAATTATGAAAAGAAAAGGAATTGTCTTCTTGATTGCCTGTCTGTTGATGCTTGTCAACAGCTGTAGTGTCCAAAAGGCCGTCAATATGGTGAACTGCGATTATTCGTTCCAGTCCATCTCCAGCGTTGAATGGGCGGGCATTGACTTTATGAAAGTGGGCTCTGATTTCAAGAACCTCGATCCGAGCACCATCGTCAGTTGCATCACCGCTCTCACGAGAAAGGATTTTGCCCTGCGTGCCGTCGCGAATGTCAAAGCCACGAATCCCGGAAAACGCGATGCCGCCTTGGCCGGATTTGACTATATCTTATATTATGACGGAAAACAGGTCGGAAGTGGTGAGAGTGCAAACCAGTCCGACATCGTGGTGCGCTCGGGCGGCGGCTCCACCATCATCCCTGTCGGCTTCAAGCTGGAACTGGGCAACGTGGTGGATATCAAACAACCGAAGGAATCCGTGCAGAATGTGTTCGGCATCATCAAAGATGTCACAAAGTTGGGAAAAGAGGACACCCGCTTCTCCGTCAAAATCCGCCCCCATATCCGCACGGGCAACAAAGTCGTGAATGGAACCTATTTTAATTTGAAAAAAATCTAAGCGGTAATGTGTAGCCAGTGCTCAGTGAATCGTTTGGGTGATCTGAACACTGTTCACAGTTAACCCTCGCCAATATGTTCAAGAAAATCGCCTTTTGGTTGGACAATGCCCGTTACAATGCGCTGGTGCAAAGTGTGCTGCCAGCGTTTTTGGCTGTCTGGGTGGCGCATTCCGAACCGGGATTCTCGCTTTTGTGCGCCATTCTCGCAGTGATAGGCATCGCCTTCGCCCATTTGGGGATGAACCTCTTGGACGACTATTTCGACTATCGCAAGAAGGGGGCGCAAATCCGCGACCATTTGGCGGCGGCGGGTTTCCGTGCGCGCATCGCCAAATGCCCGTACCTCACTTCGGGTGCGGCGACGGAAAAGGACCTTCTGCTGGCAATTGGCGTTTTCGGCGCGCTGGCACTGGCTTGCGGCGCGGTCATCTTTGCGCTGCGCGGCCTGCCCATCCTCTACATCACGCTGATTGCAGGTTTCTTGGGCTACTCCTATTCCGGTCCACCACTGCGCCTCGGCTACCTCGGCCTCGGCGAACTGGTCATCGTGCTGATGTTCGGCCCTTGCTTGATGGCTGGAGCTTACGTCTCCGCGTGCGGCACCTTCTCGCCCTACATCCTCTTCCTTTCGGCTCCTATCGGGCTGTGGGTCGGCAATATCGTCTATACACACTCCATCATGGACTGCGAACCCGACCGGAGCGTACACAAAATGACATTGGCCGTTCTGCTCAACAGCAAGGCGGGTATGTTGGCCGTTTCCGCCTGCTTTATCTTCCTCCCGTATCTGATTATTATAGCTGGAATTGCTTGTAAATATCTGAGTGTGTGGTATTTAACAGTTCTCATCTCCTTGCCGATGGCCATCGGACTTTGGCGTATGATGTTGGTTTTTGTGAAAAATCCCAAGCAGGTGGTGGAAAGGAAATGGTGGATGGGACCTATTGAACGTTGGAAAGAGATTTGCGAAGCCGATTTGCAATGGTTTATGGTGCGCTGGTTTACTGCTCGCAACCTGTTGATGATCTTGAGTCTGATTATTTTTGTCGTTGAATTTTTTGTCTGATGATTTTACCTTATCTCGCTAAATGGTATGTAAACGCCAAGTTTTTTGGCAAGCATCGTCCGCTGCAGACGGTGCTTTTCATCTCGGATGAGTGCAATCTGCGCTGCAAGCACTGCTATGTTTACAGTCGTGAAAAGCCGGTTGTGAAGAGCTATGAGCAGATCCGTGATGATTTGCAGTACTCCTACAATCTGGGTTCGCGTTTCGTGGATTTCGAGGGCGGCGAGCCGATGATTTGGCACGACGGCGAGAAGAATATCAACGACCTGATTGCGTTGGCAAGGGAAATCGGATTCTTTTCCACCACCATTACTACCAATGCGCAACTTCCTCTGAATGAGTGCAAAGCGCATTCCATCTGGGTGAGCATGGATGGGGTAGGGGAGTATCACGAGATGATTCGCGGCAAGGGAACTTGGGCGAAGTTGGAAAAGAACATCGCCGAGTCGCATCACCCCGCTTTGAGCGTCAATATGACCATCAACACGCTGAATTACACCAATGTGGAGGCGGCTATCGAGTATGCGAAAAGGAACCCCGCAATACTCTCCATCTCTCTCAATTTCCATACGCCTCCCGCAGGTTCCGAGTTCGTGGAGGGCGATACGAAGCGGACGATTCCCGAAGACGGCCTCTTTTTGGATATGGAACGTCGTAATGAGGTGATAGACAAGATTATAGCGATGAAAAAGGCGAAATATCCCATTATGAATTCCGTTTCGGGCCTGAAGCTGATGAAGACACTGGACTTTAAAAAGTGCTGTTGGGTCTGCAATTATATCCTACCCGACGGTACCCGTCTGCCCGAGTGTGTGGGCAGTCGGGCGGGAATGTGTGCAAAATGCGGTTTCTGTATGGCTGGCGAAATGCGTAGCGTAATGAATTTCAAACTCGATACGCTGATGGCTGGTATGCATTTGCGTGTTGATTAACATAGATAGGATGAAGAAAACAACTTTGTTTCTTGCCCTGATTCTCTTTTCGTTAGCGAGTGCTTTCGGACAGCGTTACACGATTTCCGGTGTGATGAAGGA
>ONXT01000034.1 GCA_900321845.1 uncultured Bacteroidales bacterium
CCTCCACTTTATAATCGCCATTTTTGCTGTAAGCGTACAGTCTCAACTCATAATCGCCCGTCTGGTAGCAACTGAAGACAGGGGATTTGGAATAAGAAGTGACCACATCCCCATAGGGACCTTTCAGTTCCCACATGTAGGAGACTGCGTTCAACGATAAGTTGAGGGTAGCGAGTTCCACATAATAAACCTCATTTTCGTAATCGTACTTGGTTGTTGTGGTATAGGAGAAATTAACGATGGCCTCCTTATGACAAGAGGTTAGAATAACGGCAAGCAATCCAATAAGAAATAGCGATTTTTTCATTGTTAATGATGTAATTATCAATTAGTAAATTAATACTTTTCTTTAAAAGCATATCTAAAAGACAGATTTAGCCCCCAGTCGAAGTAGTGGGCGGTGTACCCCGATGCGAACAAGAGCCCGTAGCCGGGACGAAAGTCAACTTGCAAAGCAATAGGTTCATTGAAAACATACTCCAACCCTAAAATCAGATTTACCCCCGCTTTTCCATTCCCCTGCCGATATCTTGGCCATTGGGATGTATAGGATTCGTATAGATAGTAGGGATAGGAATTTCTGAAATGCCATCCGAGTGACGGTCCTCCGCCCACCAAACCGTAAAGGCCGGCTACAAAATGATCCTGACGAATGAAGTTCACATTGAACTCCAACGTGTACGGGGTGGTGAAATACCCGTAGGTTTCCCATCCGTAGTAATAACCATAGATATAATTCCATCTATACGGATCATAAAATTGGATTCCTGAGGCAGCGGTCACCTTCACGCCCAATTCCATCATTACGGCAAATTTTGTAGAGGGAAAAACCTTGAGTGAAAGACCGTTCAGGCTCCCAGCTACAATGCCGAAGCTGCTTCTGTAAGGTTTAGTTACATCCTTGTCGTCCATCACACGGCCATTGGGCTGTGGTTGTGGTTGCGGCGCACTGGCTGTGGGCTGAGGCCGCGGGACGTTGGACGGGACAGGTGCGGGAGTGTTGTTTTGAATCGTATCGGTTTTAACTTTTGGAGCCGGTGCCGGTTGGTTGGCGGGAGATACAGGTTGTTGCACGGCAGGATTGCTCTGCTGCGCCATCGGTTGGAGATTGCTGGCTGGGACATTGGCCGGTTTGGAGCTCCATACGCATCTGACAAAATCCTCCTTGTTGTAACTCGCTTCACGAACTTTTCCGTTCTTGAAATTCAAGTCGTAAAACCGAAACTCGCCACGCACTTTTTCGCCTGTCCAGTACCAGCCGTCGGCGAAGTCCATCTCATAGCGGTGGCTGTACATGATTTGCAATTCTCCAAGGGTAGGGAGCCGCCAACCTTCGCCTTTGCAGCCGCATGCACTCACGGCAGCTGGACGAAGCATCCGGCTGACTTCGTCATACGGTGTAGTATAAAGGTCTGCCGTCCCGGGTACGAGCACAACTCCTTGCGGTGGCTGTACAGCCGTTCCCTCATTCTGTGCGAATAGTCCAAAGAAACTGCATAATACCAAAATCAAAGCGCTGATTTTCTTCATTTTATAACCTTTTAGATATCAATTGATGTATATGTTTGCAATCATCTGAGTGCCTGCGGTAAATTCCGCCCTCTTTCCTTTTATGCATAAAAACAATAGTCCCACAGGGAAGGTCACAATACCGAAGAATACCCCGCAACCAATAGCCGCATTACGTCTATTTTGTCCCGTGATCGTCCGCTCGTCTCCCACCAACGGCCATACTTGACCATAGATGTCGGTGGTGCTTACCGGCTTGGCCGAAACAGTGGCGGGTACTCCCAGCCCGTGACGCTTCTGGTAATGTATATCCATATTGACTGGAGTGCCGGCAGCAATCAGAATGTTGCCGTTGTAATAGACATCCGAACTCACGACAGCACTATGGGACAACAGGTATGGGTCGTCGCCGTCAATGTCATTTACTACGATTATTCCCACTGGCAAAGTCTGTTGTGCTATAGCAGGAAGACAACCGAACAGTAGGAAGATGGCAAAAAATAGTTGTTTTACAGTCTTTTTCATACTATGATGTTCATTTGGAATAGGACATAAAAAAAATTCGCGAACTTCATTTGTTGATACTGAGGCTCTGGTAAACCTTTAATGCAAACAAGAAAGCTCACGAATTCCGCGTGAGCGTCGTGCTTCTTTGTGCATTAAGATGTTGAAATTTACCAGATTTCAGTATCGCAAAGATAAGCTAAACGCTTTATGTCAATATGTTATAAAAGAGATTGTTCTATTCTATAGGCCAAGTTTTAGTGAATAAATGGGCGGCAAATATACAATTTTCGTTTGGAAAGTCCATCAAACATTTAAATAAATGTCCCTTCTTTCATCCTTTACATATCCAAGGAGCAGCAGTACAAGTACTGATGAGACAATAGATTATCATTTTATAATGTCAGATTCTTCTGCTGGAATGCTTGCAGTTTCTCCCTCGCCGACGGATGCGCAATGGAGGTCAGTAGCCGAGCGCGCTCTTTGAGGGGTTTGCCGAAGAGATTGACCGCGCCAAACTCGGTGACAACCCAGTGAACGACCGTTCTCGGGGTCACCACACCAGCTCCTTCCGTCAAGGTTGGGACAATTTTACTCACACCTTTCGAGGTGACGGAGGGCAGCGCAATGATGGGAACGCCCCCTTCGCTTGCACCCGCTCCCAACATGAAGTCGAGTTGTCCGCCCGAACCGCTGAACATCTTCGTCCCGATGGAGTCGGCACACACCTGCCCCGTCAAGTCGATCTGGATGGCGGAGTTGAGAGCCACCACCTTGGGATTGCGCGCAATAACGGCGGGATTGTTGGTGTAGGCCACGTCGTTGATCAACACATCGGGGTTGTGATCCACGAAGTCGTACAACTTGCTCGTTCCTTTGAGGAAGGTGGCCACGTGCTTGCCTGGATCGGTCACTTTTTTGCTGCCGTCGATGACTCCGCTCTCAATGAGGGGAAGCACGCCGTCGGAGAACATCTCGGAGTGGATTCCGAGATGCTTGTGACCGGCAAGTTGCGCCAAAACAGCGTTGGGAATGTTCCCAATGCCAATTTGGAGCGTGGCGCCATCGGGAATCAGGGCCGCAGCATGGCGACCGATGGCGATATCCTGCTCACTGAGAGGCGGAAACTCCGCTTCCAACAGCGGCACATCGTGACGCACCCATGCCGTGATTTGCGACAAAGGAATGCGGGCATCGCCGTAACAGTATGGCATATAACGGTTTACCTGCGCAACAACATACCGCGCCTGCTGAATCGCGGCCAGCGTGCAGTCAACAGAGGTGCCTAACGAAACATACCCCTCATCATCGGGCTCGCTCACCATCACAAAAACACCGTCCACCGGCTGGAATCCATCTCGGATGATGCGGGCGGTATCGGAAAGGGAGCAAGGGATGTAGTCGGCGCGGCCCGCCTGCGTGGCAGCCCTCACATTTCCCCCAATGAAGAAAGAATCGAGATGGAAATTCTCGGCGTACTGCGGAAGCACATAGTCGGCATATCCCTCGGTATAGAGGTGCGTGATATGGACATTGCGAAGTTGCGGGGCGCGGGCAACGAGGGCACGGATGAGCGTCTCGGGCGCGGCGGCAACACACGGCCAGTGCAGCCGGTCGCCCGACTGAACACACCGCACCGCCTCATCGGCAGTAACATATTGAATGGATGGGTGTTGCATAACGACGAGGAGACTATTTCTTCATTTCTTCAGCATAAAACTTGTAGAAATAAGGTATCGTTTCAATGCCTTTGAAGAAGTGTTCCAGTTTGTAATGCTCATTGGGTGAATGGATGGCGTCTTCACCGAGACCGAAGCCCATCAAGATGGACTTGGTGCCGAGAATGCGCTCGAATCCGGAGACAATCGGGATGCTACCGCCACTGCGAGTGGGGATGGGACGTTTG
Organism: uncultured Bacteroidales bacterium; assembly: GCA_900321845.1. Taxonomy (GTDB): domain Bacteria; phylum Bacteroidota; class Bacteroidia; order Bacteroidales; family WCHB1-69; genus UBA1756. The sequence continues at coordinate 3,920 of ONXT01000034.1, forward strand.
CCGAAAGTGGTCTGGTAAGCCTTTTCAGCAGCCTTGTAGGCCGGCATATCCAACGGGGAAACGTAGGCTTCGCCACCATGACACGGAGTCACCTTCACCTTCACGGATTTCGGAGCGATGGCCTCGAAGTGTTTTTGGAATAGTTCGGCAATTTTGGTGGAGTCCTGATTGGGGACGAGACGCATGGAAACCTTCGCGCAGGCCTTAGACGGGAGGACGGTCTTGGAACCTTCGCCCGTGTAGCCGCCCCAGATGCCGCACAGATCGAGGGTGGGACGGATGCCAGTACGCTCGATGGTGCTGTACCCCTCTTCGCCGTGAAGTTCATCCACGTCAATAGCTTTCTTGTAAGCCTCTAAATCGAAAGGAGCCTGAGCCATCAAAGCACGCTCTTCGTCGGAAAGCACCAGCACGTCGTCATAGAAATGCGGGATGGTGATTTCGTTTTTTTCGTTCGTCAAGGAGGCAATCATCTGGCAAAGAATGTTGATGGGGTTGGCCACTGCGCCACCGAAGATACCCGAGTGCAGGTCCTTGTTCGGTCCAGTCACTTCCACCTCCAAATAGCTCAGTCCGCGCAAACCGACCGTGATGGAGGGTGTGTCGGTGGCAATCATGCCGGTATCGGAAACAAGGATGATATCGGCCTTGAGCATCTCTTTATTTTTTTCGCAGAAACCATACAAGCTGCCACTGCCGATTTCCTCCTCGCCTTCCAACATAAACTTCACGTTGCAGCGCAACTGGTTGGTTTTCACCAGATATTCGAATGCCTTGGCGTGCATGAACGACTGTCCTTTGTCATCATCGGCACCGCGCGCCCAAATTTTGCCGTCATGGATAACGGGCTCAAACGGCTTGGAGTTCCAGAGTTCTTCGGGGTCAACCGGCATCACATCGTAATGGCCATAGACCAGAACGGTGGGATAATCCTTGGAGAGGAATTTCTCGCCATAGACGATGGGGTTGCCTTCGGTGGGCATCACTTCGCATTTGTCGGCACCTGCGGCCAAAATCAGCTCTTTCCAACGGTTGGCACATTTCACCATATCGCCTTTGTGCTCTTCCTGCGAGCTGATGGAGGGAATGCGAATCAAGCTGAACAATTCATCCAGAAAACGCTCTTTGTTTGCTTCAATGTAATTCTTTAAATCTTGCATGATATTGTATTTTAATGATTTGTAATCTATGGTTTACCAACATTTTTCCGTAAACCGATGACGCCGAACGATTATTTTTCCTTTCTCATGCTGGAGGAGAGGATGCCAAGTTGTTCGCGGTACTTGGCTACGGTGCGGCGAGAAATCGGATAGCCGTTTTGTTCAAGCTTTTCCGCCAGTTTCTCATCGGAAAGCGGATGCGCTTTGTCCTCGTTTTCAACCAGCTCACGCAGGCGTTCCTTCACGGCGGCGGAGGCAATGTCGCCCTCTTCGTCCACCGCTTCCGTGAAAAGGGATTTCAAGGGAAGCACACCGAATTCCGTCTGGACATTTCGGGTGGAAACGACGCGCGAAACGGTAGATGCATCCATTTTGACTTTTTCCGCGATATTGCGCTGAACCATCGGACGGAGCGTTCCACGGTCTCCCGTCAGGAAAAACTGCCTCTGCTGGTTCATTATCTCTTTCATTACCAAGTACATCGTGCGGTCTCGCTCCGACAACGACTTGATAAAGATGGCCGCATCGCTGATGCTGTCCTGCACGAAAGACAACGCCTCCTTGTCTTTTTCGGCACGCATGCTTTCCAATAATTTCTGGTACTGCTCGCTCACCCGAAGACGCGGTTTGTACTCATTATTGAGCGACAAAACCAACTCGCCGTCCTCGTTAGAGACAGTGAAATCGGGGATGACGACATCCGAAGCGGAGCCCTCCCCTGGATAGGGATTCAGTCGGTGGATAATCTGCTGTACCTCAGCAAATTGTGGCTCTGTCAAATTCACACGTTTTCTAACAATGTCGAATTTCCGCTTTGTAAAGGCATCAAACTGGTTGTCAATCACCTCTATGGCTTTCGGAATCATCGGGTTTTTCGATTCCAGACGCAACTGGCGCAGCTGTATCAGCAGGCATTCCTTCAGGTCGCGAGCACAGATTCCTGCTGGAGAGAGGCGCTGGATGACATTGACAATCACCCGCTCCACATCATCAGGCTTGACCATCTGATAGAATTGCGCCATTATATTACTGCTAATCAGCTGGTTGGAAATCCTGAGATAGCCATCGTCATCAATATTGTCAATCACATATTTGACAATGAGCTCATCACTTTCAGAAAGTTCAAACCCAGACAACTGCTGACGGAGTTTGTCGCGAAAAGAGGTGGTGGAAACGACTGGGCGCTCGTAATGCTCCGCATTTTTATCAAGCTCCTGTCGGTAATGCTGTGGTTCCCAGTTATCTTCATTCGAAGCAGGGGCATCGTCACGGCGCGCGATGTCATCAATGGTTATTTCCCTCTGATTTTCACTGTTTTCGTCGTCATCGGAAAGACTGGAATCCCACTCAAGCGCGGGATTGTCATCCACTTCACGCTGCACAACCTCGCGCAATTCCAAATTAGGCGTATCCAACAACTTGGCCAGATTCTGCTGGAGCGGAGTCAGGCGCTGCTTTTGCTGCAATTTTTGTTGCTGGGTCTGCCTTAACATAACGAGGAGCTATGAGCTATACATTATTCCCGATTCATTATACATTAAAACGTATGTGGAGGATGTCGCCGTCCTGAACCACATAGTTCTTGCCTTCAACGGCGAGTTTGCCGGCCTCCTTGCACTTGAGTTCGGAGCCGAGAGCGACGAGGTCGTCGTACTTGATGACTTCAGCGCGGATGAAGCCGCGTTCGAGGTCGCTGTGGATGACACCGGCAGCCTGCGGGGCGGTCATGCCCTCGCGGATGGTCCAAGCACGGTTCTCTTTGCCGCCAACAGTAAAGAAAGAAATGAGATTCAACAACTTATAAGCGGCGCGAATCACTTTGTTCACACCGGGCTCTTTCAGTCCTACATCCTCCAAGAAGGCCATTCTGTCGGCTTCGTCTTCCAGTTCGGCGATTTCGGACTCCAGTTTACCGGCAATCACCAGTATCTCGCAGTCTTGGTCTTTCAATGCCTCGCGAACCGCAGCCACGTAAGGGTTGTTCTCCAACGCATCGTCATTGACATTGCACACGAACAACACCGGCTTGTCGGTGAGCAACATCATGTCGGCCACCACCGCTTTCTCCTCGTCAGTTGCATTCAAAGTGCGGACATTCTGGAAATTCTCGAGGTGGTTTTTGTATTTGATCAGTGCTTCGTAATCGCGTTTGGCGTTCTTGTCGCCGATTTTCGCGGCCTTTTCCACTTTCTGCAATTTGCGGTTGATCTGTTCCAAGTCCTTGACCTGCAGTTCGAATTCCACGATTTCGATGTCGCGGACGGGATCAACGGAGCCCTCCACGTGAGGAAGGTTGGGGTTGTCGAAGCAACGGAGCACGTGAATCAGCGCGTCGCACTGACGGATGTCGGCGAGGAAAGCGTTGCCGATGCCCTCGCCCTGACTGGCTCCTTTGGCCAAGCCCGGCACATCCACCACGTCCACCGTGGCGTAAATCAACTTGTCGGCCTGAATGAAGGTGTTGATTTTGGCCAGCCG
>ONXT01000095.1 GCA_900321845.1 uncultured Bacteroidales bacterium
CCGCCGGTGTAGCAGAACAGGTTGAGAATATTGCGGTTGGCGGAGAAATGACCGACTAAAGAACGATTCTCTCGCTGGTCGATGAAGAAACCAGTCTTCTGACCTTTGATAATGTCGATATGAAAGGGTATGCCGTTTTCTTTCACTAAAACGTCATCGAAACTACCATAAAGCAGTTCGTCAACTGGCTGGAAACCACGAATTTCCGGCAGAGTAGCGACACTTTTGTCGTAGATGGAGCGGACTTTTCCATCGAAGAGGGTTAAGATGATTTTAACGAACATCTCGCGCAAACGGAACATCCCGTAGGAATGGAATTGGAGCACCACATTCCCGTCAAACCAGTCGATGATGAGGCCGGGCATGAAGTCACCCTCTCCGTTCACGAGGCGGAAAACGGTGGTGTCGGGGTTGTCAAGCAGCCCTAAAGAGCGGCGCAATGCAGCCGCCATCTCTATTTTACGTGTCCAAAACGCTTCATCGGGTTCCACCTGCTCGAAACTGAAAATTTTGACACACGTAGAACTATTGTGGTAATGTCCCGTTGCAAGATATTGATTTTCATAATCATACACATCAACTACATCACCTTCTGCAATGCCGTCGTCCATTTTGGAAATCGCCCCCGAGAACACCCACGGGTGAAACCGAAGCAGCGATTTTTCCTTCCCTCTTTGAAGAACTATCCTTTTCATATTAAAATCATTAGTCAAAATCAATACGACAGCATTCTTTCAATCGATTTGCGAGCCTTGTCCATCAGCTCGAAATCGAGAAGAAGTTCGGGCTGTTCGGTTTCCAATGCGCGGCAGATGTTGTCGAGAGTATTAAGTTTCATGTGTTCGCACACGTTGTCGATGCCACCTGCTTGAACAGGATAGAAAGTCTTATCGGGGTTTTGGCGTTGCAGTTCGAAGAGGATACCGGGTTCGGTAGCCACGATGAACTCGCGGCAGGTGCTGGCGGCCACGTGCTTGAGCATGGCAGCGGTGGAGCCGGTGAAGTCGGCGAGTTCGAGGATGTCGGTGGGGCATTCCGGATGGGCGATCACTTGGGCCGCGGGGTGGCTGACTCGAAGTTCAAGGATGTCGTCGGGGAGGATTCGGTCGTGAACGCAGCAGGAACCGTCCCACAAGACCATGTTACGATTGAGCGCACGGTTGATGTAGGTACCGAGGTTCCTGTCGGGGGCAAAGACGATCCGCTCGTTTTGCGGCAGCGATTGCACGATGCGCAGGGCGTTGCCCGAAGTGACGATAATGTCGGACAGGGCCTTTACCTCGGCGGAGCAGTTGATGTAGCTGAGCACCGTGTAACCAGGATAGTCCTCAAGGAATTTTCCGAAAGCCTGAGCACGACAGCCATCGGCGAGGGAGCAGCTGGCTTTGAAGTCGGGAATGAGGACTTTCTTGGTGGGATTGAGGATTTTGGCGGTTTCGGCCATGAAGTGGACACCTGCGAAGAGGATGATGTCGGCATCTGTGGCGGCGGCCTTCTGCGAAAGGGCGAGGCTGTCGCCTACGAAGTCGGCAATCTCCTGAACTTCAGGACGGGTGTAATAATGCGCGAGAATAATGGCGTTTTTCTCTTTTTTAAGACGTAAGATCTTTTCTTTCATAGAAATAACCGATGTTAGAACTGCAAATTTGCGACTGCAAAAGTACAAAAAAAGATATTGACTTCAACATTGTATGTCACAGGTCGATGTCATGTTCGATGACTTCGTCGGCGAGGCGGCATTTCTCTTCCTGCGACATCTGTGCGTTGATGCGGGCGAGAATCTCGGTTTCCGACATTTCGGGGTTGCGCTGCTTGATGCGCCGGATGCGAACCGGCAGCGAGGCGTTGACAACGATGACCTTGTCGAAATAATGGGCCAGATGTGCCTCGAAGATGATGGCCGATTCCATCATCACCTTGTCGGAGCCCTGTGCGCGCGCCCAAGCTTCAAACGCATCCATCACCAACGGATGGATAATCGCCTCTAATTTTTTCAACGCATTTCCATCATTAAACACAAGCGAAGACAACTTCTTGGTATTCAACACTTCACCATCAAAAATGGCATCTCCGAAAGACTTCCGCAACAGAGTTAGAAATTGTGGGCTGTCGTACAGTTTCTTTGCCTCGTCATCTGCATAAAAAACAGGAATCCCTTGCTGAATGAACTGCTTGGAGATGAAAGTCTTGCCTGTTCCAATGCCTCCGGTGAGCGCTATTTTTTCCATTATCATCTATTTATGTGATAGTGCTGTGTGGGCTGAGAAAACGACAGCATACTTTTCTTTACGGATGCAATCTGATTTTGTTGCTTAATTCAGCAAAAAATCGGTAGAAAAGTGTATTTTTGCAGCCTTAAATCAAGATATGAAAAAATTACTTTTTATTCTGGTTCTGCTGGTTGCCACTTTCTCGCTCAGTGCGCAACAAAAAACGCAGCAGAAAGTGCAATCCAAAGATTATCAAACAATTACGATTCAAACCAACGGGGTTTGCGAGCAATGTAAAAAAAGGATGATGGACAATGTCCCGCAATGGGTGGGCGTGAAAAGCTGCACGTATGATGTAGGAACCGCCAAACTCACAGTCACTTACGATGCCGCGAAGACCTCGCCCGCGCAACTGCGCACTTCCATCAGCAAGCTGGGTTACAATGCCGACAATGTGAAGGCGGATGCGGCGGCGCGCGCCAAACTCCCCTCCTGCTGCACCTCCTCCAAAGCGGGCGGGTGCGGGCATTCCGGCGGATGCGGCGGATGCGGGCACCACTGAGAGGTAAGGACTACGAGAACGCGGATTTGCGTGGCGGGACCTCACCCCAACTGAGTTCACAGATAACTCATCAACCCATCAACGTTTCAACAAAAAAAGTGTATTTTTGCACACAAGAATCCCGATTGGGTATTTAGATTTAAGAAACTATCTATCAATCAATTAACTACATTTTTATGATTCAAAGAATTCAATCGCTGCTTCTGCTTATTGCCGCAGCCATCTCCATTGCCATCAACTTTTTCACCATTGGAACGATTAGCTATGCCGAACCCGGTCTTCCCCAGATGGTTGCCGAATACAACGCCTTCTCCCTTTCGATTCCCTCAACGGGGAAGGTGCTCCACTACACATACTGGATTGCCGTGCTTTGGATTGTTTCAGCCGTGCTTTCCATCGTCACCATCTTCATGTATAAAAACCGCCAACGGCAAATCCGCCTGAACGGCGTGAATATGCTGGTGATGCTGGCCGCCCTCGTGACCATGCTGTTCATCTATCCGACTTGGGTATTCAAAACCGACATCGTTTTCAACCGATGGATTCTGCTTTCGCTGATTCCCGCCGTCTGCCTGTTTTTTGCCAACAAATTCATCAAGAAAGACGAGGCCAGAGTTCGCGCCGCCGACCGTTTAAGATAAAACACGGATAAAAGATGCTTGATTTTCTGTCTTTTGGGATTGCGGATGTAATTGACATTCTGATATTTGCCGTCATCTTGTACCAATTGTTCATCTTGTTGAGAGGTACGGCGGCCATCCGCATTTTCTGGACGATTGTCATCCTGTTTTTGGCATGGAAGCTGCTGAGTGCAGCCCATCTGAATCTGGTGAGTGCCATTCTCGGCCAAGTGATTAGCGTGGGTGTGATTGCGCTGATTGTGGTTTTCCAGCCGGAAATCCGCAAATTCCTCCTTCTGCTCGGCAACACGCGCTTGATTAAACTGTTCAGCGGGCGTTTTCACAAGAAGCAGGGCAGCTTTCAGGTCAACGATGCCGAAATCAACCTCGTGGTTCGGGCCTGCCGGCGCATGTCGGACTCCAAGACCGGTGCACTCATCGTTTTCGAGAAAGACACGCCCTTGGACGAGACCATCGCCACCGGCGAGCGCCTCGATGCCGTCATCTCGCGCGAGTTGATTGAGAACATCTTCTTTAAGAACAGCCCGCTGCACGATGGCGCGCTGATTATCAAGCACCACCGCATTATGGCGGCGCGCTGCATCCTGCCCGTTTCCGACCGCGAGGACATCTCGCCCGACCTCGGCCTGCGCCACCGCTCCGCCATCGGCGCCACCGTCCTCTCCGACGCCATCGTCGTGGTCGTTTCGGAACAGACCGGCAAAATCTCCCTCTGTCAAAAAGGGAACATCACCGTCGGCATCTCCCCCGTTGTACTCGAAACCATGCTCAAGGGCATCTTCCTCAATGAGAAGGAGGGGGAAAAAAGTAAACTATAAATATATATATGGATGAAAACTATTCTTATTCTTCAATAAAATGACCATTGTATGGATTTCAATAGTTTAAACTTTACAATATTCTGTGTGAACAATGTGGCTTCCCAGCTTAATAAGAGTGCGAAAGAGGTGTATCATCTGATGCAAGATGCCAACATTATTAATGGCTATATCGTTCCCTGTTATGATGTTTTGCACACATTTTCAAAAGAATATATTGTAGAGGACTTGATTTCATTTATGCAAAAGAAAGGGGCTTTGTCATGATTCTATACCACACATCAACCTTAGAAATCCGCAAACCTGACCTATTGCATTCCCGTCCAAGACTTGATTTTGGAAAAGGTTTTTATCTCACAACTCTCTATGGGCAAGCGGAACGTTATGGGGAACGTTTCATAAGACGAGGAGAAATGGCTATTCTCAATACTTTTTTGCTTGATGATGTTCGTACCGATTGTACTCACAAGATATTCACTGCATACGATGGCGAATGGCTTGATTTTGTAACAGCGTGCCGTAAAGGATTGCCACACAAAGATTATGATATTATTGAAGGCGGTATCGCTGATGATCAAGTGTTTGATACTGTTGATTTGTATTTTTCAGGTATCTATACTCGCGAACAAGCTCTTGATCAATTGCAATTCAAAAAGCCTAATCATCAGATTTGTATAACTTCTCAAGAAACTCTTGACAAATACCTGCATTTCCAATCATCTAAAAAATTGTAAGTATGCAAGCGAATCCTATACTTTTACAAAAGAAATATGCCCGCATTGTAAAACTATTTGCCGAGCGAACAGGATTGTCATACGAAGAAGCATTGGGCAAGTTTTACGATTCCCAAACATACGACCTCATAAGTAATGGTGTCGCGGATATGCATTGTTTCAGTGACGAATATCTTGCAGATGAATTACTTATAGAATACGGATATAAAATCGAATCAGAATAATAACAGAACACATGAAAAAGCTCCTCACAATGCTGTTTCTGGTTGTTTGGGCACTTTCGGCAAGTGCCAACGACGGTGTTTTTTACGCCGCCGGCAACCAGCTCATCCCCATTGTGGAGACGGACATTTCCGTGAAAAAGGAAGTGCTGAGCATCGTCCGGCAGGGCGACTACGCCATCATAGATGTCAACTACGAATTTTTCAACCCCACAAAAACGAAAACCCTGCTGGTGGGCTTTGAAGCCCCCTCCCCCTATAATGCCAACTTCTCGGACTACCGCGACAGTCATCCCTTCATCTCTGATTTCACTGTCAATATGAATGGGAAAGACCTGCCCTACAAAGTGGCACTTGTCAAAAATGATAGCATTTACTACAGAAATGGGAAGTTCATCTACGCCGATACAGGTGATGAGGAACTAGTACACTCAATCGGAAGTATTAACGGCCAATACGTTTACTACTTCACGACGGAATTCCAACCCGGCGTGAACACCATTCATCACCAGTACAGATACAAAGTTTCTATGAATATCGAATTCCCCATACAGTTATTCTATACTTTGACAGCAGCCAACCGTTGGGCCAATCATCAAATCGACGACTTTACCCTGATTATTGATATGGTTGATTCTGAAAAACAAATGAGTTTCCAGATACCGGCCACTTTTTTTGAAAGTGCCGATGAATGGCATCTGACTGGACAAGGGCGCATAGAAGAAGACCTCTTTGTGGACCCGCGGGATTCGACAGAAAAGTATGCCGTTTTCCATATCGTCTCAAATGGTGTTTCTTTCCACAAAAAAAACTTCCACCCGAATGGTGAACTTACCATAGAACATCGGACCTGCATTTTCGACCTTCTGGGGGTGGTCAACAAAAATGGTCGTTTGGATCGTGCTCTCCAGAATTATGCGGCCAAGCAATATCATTACCAGCTTGAGAATATGCCTCAGATGCTCGAAATTTGGTCAGAGAATCCCAAGGCTGCCGAAAAAATCCCCCAACGTTGTTCCGACTACACCCGAAGAATCATGCGGAATCTACCGTGGGCTTACCGAGGATATGTTTTCAAAGACAAGAAACTTCAGATGTTTTTTGAATCCACCCAATGGTACATTGCCAATCCATCTTACAATGGTTCACAGGAGGATTTCAGCGATGGGGACTTCAAATGGGTGAAATACTGGGACTTGAATAAGAATTCTGATTAAGAAATAGAATAAAATATATGAACGACAACCTCAACCCGTCGAAAAAACGGCTTTCGGCAGCCGAGAAGGAGTTCGAAAGAGCCATCCGTCCCGCGGATTTCCATAATTTCTATGGACAGGAGAAGGTGATTGAGAACATCATAGTATTCGTTCAGGCGGCGAAGGCGCGCAAGGAAGCGTTGGACCACGTGCTTTTGCACGGGCCTCCAG
>ONXT01000044.1 GCA_900321845.1 uncultured Bacteroidales bacterium
GATGCCGATGACGGGGATGTGGACGCTTTCCGTCACCTGTTTGGCCACTTCGGCGGGGATTTTCTCAACTACGATGGAGAAGCAGCCGAGTTTTTCCAGCAGTTGCGCGTCGCTGAGCAGTTTTTCCACTTCGGCATCTTCGGTGGCGCGTACGGCGTAAGTCCCGAACTTGTTGATTGACTGGGGAGTAAGTCCGAGATGGCCCATCACGGGGATGCCGGCGCAGAGGATTCTCTCGATGGACTCGTGGATCTCCTCGCCGCCCTCCAGTTTCACAGCATCCGCTCCCGATTCTTTCATAATGCGGATGGCAGAGTGGAGTGCGTCTTTCGAGTTCCCCTGATAGGTCCCGAATGGCATATCCACCACTACCAGAGCCCTTTCCACAGCGCGTACCACCGACGAAGCGTGGTAAATCATCTCGTCGAGGGTGATGGGAAGTGTGGTTTTGTAACCTGCCATCACGTTGGCGGCGGAGTCGCCCACAAGGATGACATCGATTTTCGCGATGTCCAATAGTTTTGCGAGAGAGTAGTCGTATGCAGTCAGCATCGCGATTTTCTCGTTCTCATCGCGCATCCGCTGCAAAATCTTCGTTGTGACTTTATTTACGTCGCTTGATAGATAGGCCATTTTTTATCAATGATGAATGATGTTGATTAGCAATCGATTTTCTTTTCAATTTGGTACTTGTTGCGGTTGACGTCGGCGCTGGAAATCAGTTCGCCGATGAAACCTGCGAGGAAGAGCTGGCAGCCGATAATGATCGCGATCAGTGCCAGGTAGAACAAGGGCTGGTCCGTTACCTGACGGAATACTTCGCCATGGGATTGCAGTACTAATTTCTTGATGATGAGGATGATAGCGAGAATTATTCCAATGAAGAAGGTCACGCTGCCCCACAAGCCGAAGAAGTGCATCGGTTGTTTTTTGAAGCGGTTGGTGAAGGTCAGCGTCATCAAATCCAGGTAGCCGTTCACGAAGCGGTTCCATCCGAATTTGGAGGTCCCGTATTTCCGTTTTTGATGGTGAACCACCTTTTCGCCGATTTTCGAGAAGCCCGCCCATTTCGCAATTACGGGAATGTAACGGTGCATTTCGCTGTAAATGTCGATGTTCTTTACCACCTCGTTGCGGTAGGCTTTCAGCCCGCAATTGAAGTCGTGCAGCTTGATGCCGGAGATGCGGCGCGTAGTCCAGTTGAACAGCTTGGAGGGGATGTTCTTGAGAAGTACATTGTCGTAACGCTTTTGTTTCCAGCCGGATACGACATCGTAGCCTTCGTTGACAATCATTCTGTACAGTTCCGGAATCTCGTCGGGGCTGTCTTGCAAGTCGGCATCCATCGTGATGACCACATTCCCTTGACATGCGGCGAAAGCGGTGTTCAGCGCGGCGGATTTGCCGTAATTTCTGCGGAATTTGATGCCCTTGATGTTCGGGTTCTTGCTATGAAGCTCTTCAATCACCTTCCATGAACGATCGGTGGAGCCATCGTCCACCATGATGATTTCGTAGCTCAACGTCTGTTCCGCCGTAACGCGTTCAATCCATGCCGTCAACTCGGGAAGTGATTCCTCTTCGTTGTATAATGGGATAATAACAGATAAATCCATCTCTTTATACTTAATCTTTTAATCTCTTAATCTTTTAATCCTTCAATCTCCTCATTCTCCTCACTCGCGCTACACACTCTTTTTTCTTTTCTGTAAAGGAAAAGCGCGACGAAGATGTTCAGGAAAATCCCGTAGATGAGTATGCTCAGCGTATTGGATGCCGCAAGGGCCATGGCATCCCTGTAAAAGGGAATCGTACCTTTTCCTCTCTCGCTTTCAATTCTGTTGGCAAAAACATCTATCGCATGAATGCTGTCGTAGGAGGCAGCAATGATTTCCAGACTGGTCGTGTCAATTGCAATATTGTTGGGAAGCGATTTCGTCAGTGCGTGGAGGGTGGACTCCGCTTCAAAGTTGAAGGAGTCGAGGCGGTAGGTGCGGCTGCGTTGAACCAGCTGCTTTTCAAAAGCGTCCATGATGACCTGGAGACCGCTATCCACCTTCCGATACTCGGCCGTGTCGATGTCGGTTTTCGCCTCCTGCTTGATGACGACCTTCCGAACCTCGGTGCAGTAATGCCGGATCTCCATCGTAGTGACCGTGTCTTTTCCGATGGCTGTTTTCCTCAGTCCGAAATTCTTGTCGTTGACTTTGTCAATCCCCTTCGGGTCGATGTAGTTATAATGAATCAGATAGTAGCCGAAAGCGACGATGGCGGCCACGAAAACGATGCCGATGCCTACGACAAATGCTTTGGGAAAGGAGATGATGCCGTCTTGCAGTTTGTCGCGCACCTCCTTGATGCCGAGGTATAGCAGGAACACGATGCACGCCACCACTGCAAATTCCACCACCGGACCGAACTCATAGTCGATGCTTTCGCCGAAATAGGTGAGCAGTTTAATGAGAGAAAGCCCTGCTCCAAGCAAGGCTCCCCATTTTAATATCGTAATGATTTTCGAATGATTTTTCATAAGGATAATCCCGTGTATCAAACGTATGGATTAGTTTGATTTGTAGAAGACGTGTCTGCGGTCAACGATTTTGGCATCGTTTTGCAAATCGTTGTAAACCAATGATTTGACAATAGTGATGAGGTTGTCGCCTTGTTGCAGCCTTTGTTTGAGAGTGGTCATGAAAGCGCTGTTCATCATTGCGTTTTCATTCATCGGCTGGGTGTTCTTTTCAACTTTTTGAACGGCTGCGAGGTACACTCTGTTTTTGCTGCTGACGATGTTGGCTTTGCCATCGGCGGGCAGACCTGCGATTTTGCCTACCACTGCGGTTTCGAGCATCTGGTTGAATTCGGAGAAGTTGATGTTCATGGAGTCAACTCTTGCTTGATATTTGGTTGCGAGGGCTGCCATATTGCTGCCGGCGAGTTCTTTCTTCAGTTGTTCTTCCACTGCGGCGGCTCTCTTTTCAGCCTTCACTTCAGCAATGACGCGGTCTTTCACGTCTTCGAATTTGGGGTCTTGCGCTTTGACGATGGATTTGATACCTGCGATGATGTAGGCGTCGTTATCCACGATGCGTTCGCCGGTCATCTGGTTGAAGTGGTAGATCTGACCTTTGAATACGGTGGTTGAAACCTGATTTGTTTTGTTTTGGATTTTCTTGTCTTCGTCGAATGCCCAGCTGATGGCGGGACGGCACATCAACATAAAGTTGAAGTTGTCGAGAGAAACGGAACTTTGCATATTGGTGACATCGGTTCCATGAACGAGGATGGCGCTTTCTTTTTGCGCGATTTCGTTCATCTTGGCTACGTCCGGGCTGTTTTTGGAGATGTTGTTGGCTTTGGCGCGGGCGAGTTTGTCAGTTTCGTTGGAGATGCGAACCGGTACAGGATAGAGCACGTATTGGCGTTTTTCCATGAAGGCTCTCTTGTCCATCACTTGGAATACGATGTAAACGCCGTTTTGTTCCTGTGTGAAAACGTAGGTTTGGCCGTTTGCGGTGGACATCAAGTTGTTGTACAGGTTGTGGCTGGTGGTATCGGTGGCCAAATCGGTGAACCAGAAGGTGGTGTCGTTGCCGAATGCGTTCGGGTATTTGCTCATCAGGGCGGTAGCAGCGCTCATCGGTTGTCCGTTGATGGCGTTTGCGATGCTGTCGGCCAGCGTTTTGGCGTCCTCTTTCGTGCGGGTGGACTTGCTGTTTTCGTTTCCTTCCACTTTGAAGTCAACGGCGAGACCGATTACTTGGATGGAGTCGGGGCGGACGGCCACGGCGTTGATTTTGCCGAAGTAGTAAATGCCGTTTTCATACATGGCGGGAGAGATGAAGGTGCCTGCGCCGTGAGTGTAGATGAAGGAGTCGAGGGCGGCGGGCATTCTCGGGGGATTCTGCTCGTTGGTGTAGAACTTGGCGTAAGCGGTTTTGCCGCGTTCCAAATAGAGGGCTGTGTCAATTTGGGCGAAGCTGGCTTTTTTGTAATCGTAGTTGAATACGTTGTGGAGGTTTTGTTGCGCGGCGTTGTAGTTGAATACGCGTTTGCGGTCGATTTTCACCTCGTTTTGTGCGAAGTCGTTGATGTTCGCGCTTTGTTGGAAACGGTTGTAGATGGCATCCACAGTGTCTTTGACCGCTTTTGCATCCGTCTCACTTGCCGCAATCGGAACCACTGCGAAATCGATGTCTCTTACAGTTGTATGGGTGGTGAAATGATCTTTGTGGGCTTTGAAGTACTCTTTGGCTTCGTTGTCGCTGACTTCGATCTTCAGGTTGTCGAATGCCGGGTTGTTGATGTCGATGCTGGCGAGGTTGACGGAGATTTTGTCGTTGTCCTTGTTCATCTGTTCCATCAGGCTCTTTGAAAAATAGAGCGAGTTGGCGGCCAATCCGAAGTAGGTGTTCTCTTTGGCGTCCATCACGGCGATTCTCTCGATGGCTTTATAAATATTGTAAATGTCGCCTTGTCCGCGATAGTCGTTGATGTTCTCGAAAGCTTGGATGATTTGTTCGCCGCTTGCGCCCTGTTGGACGAATTTTTGTGCCACGCTGAACAGATAGTACTCTGCGTTGTTGGTCGGCTGGCTCTTCAAACTGCTGGTGAGTTTTTCGTTGATGCCTTCAATCATTTCGTCTGAAAAACCCATGCCGAGTTGGTTGAGTTGTTCGTCAAGAAGGGTTTCGTGTTTGAATTGTTCCCAAGTGTATTCGTGGATTTGGGCGTCGAAATCCTCGTCGCCTGAGATGTTGTCTTGAAGGAACGAGAATAACAATCTGTTTTGTTCGTAATAGGTCTGGTAGGTATTGTCGCGGTCGTATCTCACCTTGTTGTCATTCACCTGTACCACGAGGTATCTGTTGGTGATGGAAGGAATGACGTGGGTAAGGTCACCCACGATGAATGCGAGCAGTGCAATACCGATGATGATCATTAATGCTACTCCATGCTTGCGAATTTTGCCAATTGCTGCCATAATCTTTCTTAAATGTTATTGGTTTACTTATATTCTATATTACAAAATTTAGGGTGCAAAAGTACGATTTTTTTTTTCAGTTTTGGACGGGCTGTCTATTTTTTTTTCCAAGGGTGCCCCAGCAATGCTTCTGCCTTCGTAATATCTTTGTTTACAATGTATTCCCTGATTTTGGACGAGCGGACTTTGTTGTCCGATAAAATAAATTCTGGGATGAGGATGATTTCAATTCCCTTTTTTACGCAGATTCCCTGCATCGTTTTACAATTTCCCTCCCGATTGTGCCCTACGTTGTGGTTTGGCCCCATGACCAACGCCTTCACCCCGATTTTTTCAGTTAAAAAATCTAAAAATTGTGTGAATGAGAGTTGGGAAAAACCAATCGTGAACGGAATGATGATTAGATTGTCAATCTCTTCCGCCGCAATCAGTTCGATGTTTTCTTCCAAGGTGTTGATGAGGAAAAAATCCTGCTCCGGATGCAGAACCTGCTGAGGATGAGGATGGAACGTGATGACAATGCTTTCCCCTTCGTATCTTTTCGCACCCGCCTTCACATATTCCAGAATCTGCTGGTGGCCGAGGTGTACCCCGTCGAACGAGCCGACCGTGACGACTGGGTTAACAAATTTGGGCAGATTCTCTAAACTTCTGAAAATGCGCATCTCTTTCTAATTTCTAACACTTAATGCATTGCGTAACGCATTGCCTATCAGCATGAACGACAGTACCAACAGCATAATGGCGATGCCCGGGATGATGGCCAAGTAGGCGTTGTCCAAGACGATGTATGCGTAGTTCTCCTTCATCATCATGCCCCACGACGGGGTAGGGGGCTGCACGCCGATACCCAGGAAACTCAACCCTGCCTCCATCAGAATGGCGGACGAGAAGTTGGAGGCGGCAATCACAATCACCGTGCCCGACACATTGGGCAGGATGTGTTTCCAAATAATGTGCAAACTGTTGTACCCCAGCGCTTTGCCGGCTTCCACGAACTCTTTTTCGCGTAGGCTTATGATCTGTCCGCGCACCACCCTCGCCACATCCACCCACATGGTGAGCCCGATGGCCATGAAAATCTGCCAGAAGCCTTTGCCTAATGCAAAGCTGATGGCGATGACCAGCAGCAGTGTCGGGATGGACCACACCACGTTGATAAACCACATCAGCACATCGTCCACCCAGCCGCGGAAATAGCCTGCGATGGATCCGATGAGGATGCCGATGACCAGCGCGATGAACACCGAGATGCCGCCCACCGCCAGACTGATTCGCGTGCCGATGAGCAGTTGGCTGAGCACGTCGCGCCCGTAGCGGTCGGTTCCCAAGATGAATTTCTTCGTTATAACCGGCTGGTCGTCACATATTTCGCTACGCTTATACCCGATTTCCGCTTCCTTGCCGGCATCCAGCAGGTGTACATAAACCGAGTCGCCGGTCTCGCGGTAACTCTCAATCGGAATGGTCTGGTAGCGGTCGGGTTGCCCGAAGAGCATTTTGTGGAAAACGTTGTATTCAGGGACTTCCTGGGGCTGTTTCACTTGCAGCATTTTCACGGTGAATCCCGGATTCCGGATGGCGATTTCCAGTTGCTGGTGATTGCAGTAGGGGGAATGGTCGGGGGTAATCAAGTAGCCGACGATAGCCACTACAATCATCAGTAGGATGTATCCCAAGGAAATAAGACCCTGCTTCTCCTTCCGAAAACGTTTCCATGTCAGTTCGGAAAGAGAAACGGCCTTGTATTCCTTCTTTTTTCTAAAGTGTTTGATGGTTTTCTGCTTTCGTAAATGCAAATTCCCCTATTTCTTCAGCATGATCTCGATGAACGGGTTGAAGTAGTTCTCGCCTTTGCCCACGACGCCAGCGAGTCCCTTGCCGCCGGTTTTGCTACGTTTCACATCGCCGAAGATGCCTTTTTCAAGGGCGCTGAAGAGGCCTTCCTTAACGATTTGCTGTAACAATTCGATGGTGTTTTCGAGCACGGTCTTGGCGCGTTGGCGGCAGATGCCTCCTTCGCGGAATTCCATCTCCTCGCCGATGCTGCGCATGTCGTTGAAGATGTAGCGGGCGTTTTCTATGGAGAGGTAGCGGTCGGACATGAACGGGGTGTGGATGGCCTCCGTGGGCATGCCGAGAAGCTGGATTCCCTGGTGCGTCCAGATGCCGATGATGTTGAAGAGGGCGTCTTGGATGTGGCCGCGGAAGATGTTGCCGGTCATGAACTTGGTGGGGGGCATGTACTTCA
>ONXT01000043.1 GCA_900321845.1 uncultured Bacteroidales bacterium
AATTAAAATTTTTAATTATGAAGAAATGTTTTTTTATTTTGTTGGCTTGCATGCTTGCATTCACGGCTTGTGACAAAGATGACAATGGTGTGGGCTCCGGTACCGATTCCGGAAACACAAGCAGCGGTGGTGGCTCCAACAGCAGCGGAAAACTGTCTTTCAAAAATCGGAGCGATTTTTCTGCCAGAGTGTCTGTGCAGGGGCTCGGTACGTACAATATGACGGCAGGAGGCACTTATAATATTGAGAATGTCCCCGCTGGCACTTACTCCATCACTTATACGCAAACCAGCCACTACCCATTCGGCCCGGCAATTGTTGAAACCACCGCCGCGACAGTTAATAATTATCATACCACAGAAGTCAGTTTCCCCGATTGTTATACTGGAGTGAAACTAGCAAATACAACTGATTACCAATGTACGTTCACGATAAGCAGAGCGGGTTACGGATCAAAGAACTATGTGGTAAATCCTGGATATTATCAAATGGTCGAGTATCTCCCCAGCGATGGTAATTATACTATTGAATCCCTCCAGAATTCTGGCTACATACTATACCCTGACAGACACGAATGGACATATACTCCGACTTGCGGCTATTATAGCACCTTTGACCATAGTGCCACCAAAAGCACGCAGGCTCCAGTGGAAATTCCCGCAAACTAACACTCTCAGAACAAAATCTTATTATGAAAAAACTCATTTTATTATGAAAAAACTCGTTGCTTTATTAATGATGCTGATCGTATGTTTCAGCTTGAATGCGCAGACGCAAACCTTGGCCAAAGGGACCATCGTCAATGTAAAACTTGCCACCAAGGAGACCAGCAAGAACATGTCGAAAGTGAAGGCGGAGGTCGCCGCTCCGATTATAAGTGCGAAGGGCGACACGCTGATTGCCGCTGAAACGCCGGTCATTGTGCAAAAGGAAAACTGCAACAAGGCGCGCGGAATGGGACGCGAGGGCTCGATGACTCTCCGCGTGATTTCCACCACCGCCGTTGACGGCCAGATGGTCAACTTGGACGGCAAACTCGATTTGGTAGGCCAGAACCGCCGTGGAGGTGCCATCGCCTGCGGTGTCGTCTTCGGCATCATCTTCTGCCCCGTCGGCTTCTTGGGTTTCTGCCACAAAGGCACCCAAGCCACCGCCAAGAGAGGCACCATCATCCCCAGCACAGTCGTAAATGACATGAATATTTCTGCAAAATAATCACTCAAAATCAATTTTTTTTATTAACCATTTAAAAATTAATTAATTATGAAGAAATTATTGTTGGTATTAATAGCTTGCACGCTGGTATTCAGCGCTTGCAAAAAAGACGAAGAAGATGCTCAACAACAACAGGTGGAAACCATGAAGGATTTCTTGACCAACAAAGACGGCTGGCAGTTGAGTTCCGTTACTTGCACACATGAACTCCACTTGCAAAACAACACAACCATTGCCGCCAACACGGAACTCCTTACCGGCGACTACGCCAGCGGCACTGGTTATTTCTTTGCTTATGAAATCGACGACATCTACAAATTCGTTGCTTCTGCAAATGTTCCAACCGAAGGTGTTGAATACCTCAATGGCAACATGAACCTTGGCGAAGGCGCTCAAACGGCTGAAGACAAGAAATTAGGTGACTTTGTATTCAACAATGAAACCATGCTCCTCGGCCTCTATCTGCCGTGGGCACCCACCAACTTCACCACTGCAAGTATAAAAACCTTGGACAAAAAAACAATGGAACTCATCTGCAACTACACCATTCAAGCTGACAATGCCAAGCTTGATCCCGGTGAATACACCTTCACTGTAAAGTTCAGGGCTTTATAAGTGGTTGATATTCATTCTTTTTCATTTTGGGAATCCCGCCGTGCTAACTGCCCGACGGGATTTTCTATTGTCGTCACTTCGCTCATGATCAAAGTTTTTTTAGTACTTTTGCCGCCTCTTCGAGAATATAAATCGCAATCCTCCCTCAACGAACCAACAATTAAACAACTCAGCAATATTATGTCCAACATTCTGCAACACATCACCGGCAACATCAAACATTGGTGGATTTCAATAATTATCGGCACACTCTCCATCCTCATCGGCTTCTGGTGTATCTTTACTCCATTGGCGGCTTTCGAGGGTCTGGTCGCCTTTTTTGAGATCCTGTTCATTGTCTGTGGCTTGTCTGAAGTGATTTTCGCGTTCGCCAATCGGAATATTGCTGTCGGATGGGGCTGGAATCTCACCGCCGGCCTTATCGATATCTTATTGGGAATCATTTTGTTATCGTTGCCGCAAGCCACCGTGGGACAGATGCTTATCTATCTGGTCGGTTTCTGGATTATGTTCCGTTCCTTCTGGACTATCGGCCTTTCTGTCGATTTGCAGTCCATTGGCATCAAAGGTTGGTGGGCTTGGTTCTCGCTCTCCGTACTCTCACTGATTCTGTCGGTTGTTTTCATCTTCGGCAGCCCGCTCTTTGGCGGTACCTTCATCGTCGTGTTTGTCGCGCTCGCCTTGATTTGTTATGGCATTTTCCGCATTGGCGTGGGCATCTGCCTACATCGCGTCAGCAAGGGCATCGACAAACTCATGGACGAGGAATAGTCTAACTTTTTTTTGTATTTTTGCGCCCGTTTTTTTAAGAGAAAGAAAATCAGGAATATTATGGATAAAAATACGATTATCGGTCTGCTGCTCATCTTCGGATTGTTCTTGGGTTATAGTTTTTACAGCAGCAACAAGGCGAAAAAAGCCTACGAGGCGCAACAGGAACAGGCTGAAAAGGAAGCGGCGGCAGCTGTCGCAAATAAGACGGATTCCACCACCGTTGACCTCGCCGACACGACCAAACCGCAGCGCGCGGCCAACTTCGGTCCCGCCGTCCGAACCCACGAAGCGCAGCCAACTGCCAACTCAAACGGCCTCTTCGGCTACACCGACACCGCCAAAACCGGCGATTTCGTGGTGAAAACCAATAAAGGAGAATACCATATCGCCCGCACAGGTGGTTATATTAATTACGTGAAATTCAACGATATCTACACGTATGCTCCGAAAGGTCAGAAGAAACCCCAACTCGTCCTTTTCGACAAAAACACCACTTCCATGTCGATTGACCTGACGATGAACGACACGCAATGTCCGCGCGTGCAGACCAAAAACTGCTACTTCTCATCGCCGAAGGACACTCTGATTGTAAAGAAGGATTCCGCGACGTTGGCCTTGAGAATGTACCCCTACTATCGCGCCGACTCTGCACACTCCGCATACGCCACCCTCGACACCAGCGCCTACATCGAGTTCCTCTATCAATTCAAAGCCAACGACTTCAAGTTCGATTATAGCGTGCATTTCGTCAACATGGGCAGCTATCTGGCTTCCAACAAGAAGGATTTCACCCTCAATTGGGATGCGCAGCTGCGCAATGTGGAGAAGAATTACGACTATGAGCGCGATAACACCACGCTCTTCTTCATGGATAACCTCAATGAGGTGGACAACCTGAAAGAACGCGAGTCCGATTCCAAGAACTTCTCCACCGAGCTGAAATGGGTTTCCTTCAAACAGCAGTTCTTCACCTCCACCATCATCGCCCAAAACGCATTCCGCAAGGGCGAGCTGAAAGTGAACGTCCCCAATGGGAAGAACAGCAAGAATAGCAAAATTGGCGACGAGCTGAAAGACTTTGACGCACAATTGGTTATGAATGTCGCGAATACGGATGACAGCCGTTTCGACATGAGTTTCTATTTCGGTCCGAACCAGTACAAACAGCTGAAGACCTACGATTTGAACCTCGAACGTCAGGTGCCGATGGGCTGGGGCTTCTTCCTGCTCCACTGGATTAACCGCTTCATCATCCTGCCCATTTTCAACTGGTTGGAGGCATACGGCATCAGTTATGGTATTATCATTCTGATACTCAGTGTGTTTATTAAAATCATCATTTTCCCGGTGGCTTATAAAACCTATATGTCGTCGGCTAAAATGCGCGTGTTGAAACCCGAACTGGAGGAGCTCAACAAGAAATATCCGAAGCAGGAAGACGCGATGAAGAAACAACAGGCCACGATGACCTTGTATAAAAAGGCCGGTGTCAGCCCGATGTCGGGATGCTTGCCGATGCTGCTGCAACTTCCGATTCTCTACGCCATGTTCCGTTTCTTCCCTGCATCCTACGAGTTGCGACAACAGCCCTTCCTTTGGGCCGACGACCTCTCCACCTACGATTCCATCCTCGACCTGAGCTTCAACATTCCCTTCTACGGCGACCACGTCAGCTTGTTCACCCTGCTGATGACCGTCGCCACCATCGTCTATACCTGGCTCAACAATCGCCTGATGTCGGTTGGAAACCAAGACCAGATGAAGATGATGAAATGGATGATGTATCTAATGCCCATCCTGTTCCTTGGCATGTTCAACAGTTTTTCCGCCGCCTTGACCTACTACTATCTGCTCATCAACCTGATCACCTTCCTCCAGATGTGGATTTTCAGAATGTCCATCAATGAGGACAAGTTGAGGAAACAGATTGCCGCCAACATGACGAAGCCGGTCAAAAAATCGAGATGGCAGGAACGGATGGAAGCTGCGATGAAAGAACAACAACGTTTGGCCAATCAAAAAAAATAATCTATTGATAATTAATGATGAATGTCGGGCTTTTAGATCAATCGGCCTCCCTATGGAGACGGCTCACGATTCATCATTCGTAATTCATTAAAAGCAAATGGAGTTCAAGGATTGTTTGTCAGAAGTGAGCGGGTTGCAGTACGTATGCGACTGCATGAAGGTTTGTTCTCCGTTGGGCAAGTCGCAGTTGCTGCATTTCCCCTTCTTGGTTAGTCCGGAATCCATTCAACGCGAATTGGACAGGGTTGAAAACCAGATGGTTTTCGTGCGCGAGAATCCGGGTGCGGAGGTTGCGCTGATTATGGCGTTGCACGAGGTCCACGACATTTCGCAGACCATTTTGAACCTCAAGCGGATGCAGGTTTTGGACGACATCGAGTTCTTTGAACTGAAAAAGTTCGCCCTCAACTCTCAAAAAATTCTGGAACTTGTTCGAAATCAGCCTGATATAAGACTTTGTGATTTGTCTAAAGTCGTCAAGACGCTTGATCCGGAGGATTCTAAAATCGAGCATTTCTATATCTATTCCGTTTACGACAGCGAGTTGGAGCCGCTTCGCAAGCAGGCGCAGCAGACCGATGACGCCGACGAGCGCGAGCGTTTGAACTGGGAAATCGCGCAGGTTGAGGACCGGGTCCGCAGAAAATTGTCGGAAATGCTGCATCCCTACTGGGAAAGTCTGCAGAAAAACCAGCAGGAAATTGCCGCGCTGGATTTGTTGAATGCGAAGGCGCAAATGGCGATGGAATGGAATCTCTGTAAACCTGAAATATCCTCGGAATCAACATCTTACACACACGTTTTCCATCCGGAAATCAAGCACATCCTGCAAGAGCGCGGGGCTGATTTCCAGGCCATCGACATCATGATGGAGCAGAAACCCTGTCTGATTACTGGCGCGAACATGTCGGGGAAGACCGTGCTGCTCAAGTCGCTCAACCTGGCGCAGCATCTTTTCCAGTTCGGGTTTTATGTGCCGGCGGAAAGGGCGCGGATCGTGCCAGTGGAGGAGGTGTTCTGTGTGATTGACGACCG
>ONXT01000164.1 GCA_900321845.1 uncultured Bacteroidales bacterium
GGAAGAGAGATTCGAACTCCCATCAATGGTTTTGGAGACCACTATTCTGCCCTTAAACTATTCCCCTTAAAAGAACGGACAAGTTGTTGGCTTGTCCGTTCAGAAATTTTATTGGTGTGATTTTAGAATTAGTCTAAAATTTCAGTTACCTGACCTGCGCCAACGGTACGGCCACCTTCACGGATAGCGAAACGGAGGTTGAGGTTGATAGCGATTTCGGACAGCAAGTTAACCTTGATGTGGATGTTATCGCCAGGCATTACCATTTCTACGCCGTCCGGCAAGTGGATTTCTCCAGTAACGTCGGTGGTGCGGAAATAGAATTGAGGACGGTAGTTGTTTTTGAACGGGGTGTGACGACCGCCTTCTTCTTTCTTCAGGATATAAACTGAAGCCATGAATTCTTTGTGCGGATGGATGGAACCCGGTTTCGCGATAACCATACCACGACGGATTTCGTCTTTGTCGATACCACGGAGCAGCAAACCTACGTTATCGCCAGCTTCGCCTTCGTCCAAAATTTTGCGGAACATTTCAACACCGGTAACAACTGATTTCAGTTTTTCAGCACCCATACCGATGATATCAACGGGATCACCAGTCTTGATGATACCAGTCTCGATTCTACCAGTAGCAACGGTACCACGACCGGTGATGGAGAATACGTCTTCAACAGGCATCAAGAAGTCTTTATCTTTGTCACGTTGCGGAAGCGGAATCCAGCTGTCAACTGCATCCATCAATTCCATAACGCTGTCAACCCATTTCGGTTCGCCGTTCAACGCGCCGAGAGCGGAGCCGCGGATAACCGGGGAGTTTTCATCGAAATCATATTTTGCGAGGAGTTCGCGGATATCCATTTCAACGAGGTCGAGCAACTCGGGGTCGTCAACCATGTCGCATTTGTTCAAGAAAACGACCATACGCGGAACGCCTACCTGTTTTGCCAACAGAACGTGTTCGCGAGTTTGGGGCATAGCACCGTCGGTAGCAGCTACAACGAGGATAGCACCATCCATCTGAGCAGCACCAGTAACCATGTTCTTAATATAGTCGGCGTGGCCAGGGCAGTCAACGTGTGCATAGTGACGGTTGGCTGTTTGATATTCAACGTGTGCGGTGTTGATGGTGATACCACGTTCCTTTTCCTCGGGAGCGTTATCGATAGAATCGAAGCTTCTTATTTCTGACAAACCCTTTTCTGCCAAAACCTTAGTGATGGCGGCAGTCAAAGTGGTCTTGCCGTGGTCGATGTGACCAATTGTACCCACGTTTACGTGGGGTTTAGTACGTTCGTAATGTTCTTTTGCCATTTTTTCTTATAAATTTAATGCGTTAATAATGAAATTCTTTGATAAAAATTTGAGCTATTGGCGAGAGTTGAACTCGCGACCCCTTCCTTACCAAGGAAGTGCTCTACCACTGAGCTACAACAGCATTTCTCTTCCATCAAGCGTACGCATTACCCGCTTAATTTTTGAGATTGCAAAAATACATTTATTTTTTGATTCGGCAATCAGTTTTGATTTTTTTTTGAAAAATTATTTATTTTATTGAAAATCAATCGTTTATTTTGATGATTTTCTTCATAGACGCCCCATTTTCATTCACAATCCTCAACAAATAAATCCCCGAAATATAAGAAGTAAGGTCTATTTCGACTGAATTTCTCTGTGAAGCGACTCCATTTTGCCGTTTTAAGCAGCGTCCCCCCAAGTCGTAAATCGCCACTTCGCGAATGTCGGGTCCGATGACCGTGACCTTGTCCTTTGTCGGGTTGGGGAATACCATGTAATGCTCCTCCGTTTCAAAGTGTGCCATTCCCGTGGTATCTACATTATTTATATAAGCATTCCAATAATTGGGGATGCCGTACCCCAACAGCGTGTCCGGCATCAGGAACTGGTGGCTGTTTTCTCGGATTATCTGTGTTATTTCCAATGAATTGTATTCTGGTAGTGCCTGCCACAGGCAAGCCGACAGTGCGCCGATGATGGGGGTGGCGCAGGAGGTACCGTTGCCGGAGACGATGCTGTCATCGGAGGCCCAGAAGTAGCAGTCCCATCCAACAGCCACCACATCGGGCTTTACGCGGCCGTCGTAACTCGGACCTACGCCGGAGAAGGGGGCATAGACGCCGTTCACGTTGATGGCGCCCACGCACAGGATGTCCTCGGCATCGCTCGGGCGGCTCAGTTTGTGCCACTCGTTCATTCCTTCGTTGCCGGCGGCAATGCAGACCACAATTCCGCGATGCGCCGCCATCGTGGCTGCGCGTGAGCAGATGCTCGTGCCGTCGCAGCTGCTATAGTCAAAGTCGTACTCGTCGAAATCGGGGAATTGCGTGTAACCCAGTGACGAGCTGATGACGTCCGCGCCGAGGCTGTCGGCCAATTCCGCACCGCGCGCCCAGAAATCCTCTTCAATGGGCTGCTCGCTGCGCGTGTCCTCGCTGCGGATGAGCACGTAGTTGGCAGCGGGAGCCGCCCCGACGAAGGTGTCCTGGATGGATACGGCCATCTCCGAAGTGACGAGCGTGCCGTGTCCGTGCATCGTGTAAACATTGTCGGAGAAGGGGATCAGGTCGTAGGTGCCGATAACCTGGTTGTTCTCGTACAGCGGCTGGAAGGCTC
This sequence comes from uncultured Bacteroidales bacterium, assembly GCA_900321845.1. Classification (GTDB taxonomy): domain Bacteria; phylum Bacteroidota; class Bacteroidia; order Bacteroidales; family WCHB1-69; genus UBA1756. Next base: position 2,634 of record ONXT01000164.1, read on the forward strand.
CAATGTTGTCCATGTTGAGCCAGCCGCCGTCCAATACGGCAATCAGCATTCCCTCTCCGCGGAAGCCTGCATCGTGCAGCAGATGTCCGTTGTGGATGGCAATCTGTCCGAAAGAATATCCGTAGGAAGTTGTGTCAATGTCTGTTTTGGGAAGAGTGCTTGCGTGGTTTGTGCGGTTCCCGCTTACTGGATTGGTGTTTTCCTCGTTGTACTTCGCCACCTTGAGGGTGGAGGTCACGAAGGGGAGCATCTGCACGCCGGTGATGACCATCGTGTCGGGACAGAGGATGGTGGCGGTGTTGGTCCATTTGGAAACGGAGAGGAGTTGGATGCGGGAATCCACGTTTTGCAGGGCGTTGAGGTATTGCGGGTTCACCGGCAGGTCCTCCTCCGTGACGGGGATGTTGAAGCGGGCGCGCTTGTCGAGGGCGCGCGGCGAAAGGAATTCCTCCGGCCGCTCAATGGAGTACGGCGAGTTGTTCTTGTCGGCGAAAGTAACGCGGTAGGCATGCAACTGGATTTGCGAAGATGCGATGAGTGTGCTGAAAATCAGTACGATGAAAAATGTAATGCGTTTCATTTTTATTACAACGGGCTTGATAAGGGAAATCAATTTTCCGGCTGCAAAAATAAAAAATTAGAACGAAGTAGAGCAACGCGGAGAAAAAAGAGCGACTGTCTGATTACTTCGGTTGCCTCAAATTATTTACCTAGTTGCGATTTGTGCATTTTTAACGAAAAAATCATAGGGGAAAGCCCGGTTTTTTTTCTTCGTTTTTTCAATAGTTAAAAAAAACAATATTTAATCTCAAAAAAAATCGTAAATTTGCACCCGAATTTTTGAACACAAACTTTTTATTACATAAACTTAAAAAATTCAAATTTATGAAAAGAAATGTAATTATCATTGGTGCTGCTGGACGTGACTTCCACAATTTCAACACCTATTTCCGTCACAACAAAAATTACAACGTCGTTGCTTTCACGGCTGAACAAATCCCCGGAATCGACGACCGTTTGTACCCGAAAGAATTAGCAGGCGAAGACCTCTATCCGAAGGGCATCAGAATTTATCCTGAATCCAAACTTCCCGAACTGATTAAGAAATTCAAAGTTGACGAATGCGTTTTCGCTTACAGCGACAAACCGTATTCATACGTCATGGGCATTAGCGCCATTGTAAATGCTGCTGGCGCAAGCTTCGTGCTGATGGGACCCAATGACACCATGGTGAAATCTTCCAAACCGGTCATCGCCGTTGGTGCTACCCGTACTGGTTGCGGTAAATCACAAACTTCCCGTAAGATCATCGAATACCTCGTTGGAATGGGCTTCAGAGTGGTTGCCGTTCGTCACCCCATGCCGTACGACCCGGATCTGAACAACCAAATCGTTCAACGCTTCGCTTGTGTTGAAGACCTCAAGAAACAAAACTGCACCATCGAGGAAATGGAAGAGTATGAACCGCATGTGGTAACCAAGAGAAACGTTATCTACGCTGGCGTTGACTACGAAGCCATCCTCAAAGGCGGCAAGACCAAAGATCCTCAAACCGGCAAGTGGGTTGAAATGGCAGGTGCTGAAAACGATCCCGACGGTTGCGATATCGTTCTCTGGGACGGTGGTAACAACGACTTCCCGTTCTACAAACCCGACCTCACCATCGGCGTTGCCGACCCGTTGCGTCCGGGCGCTGAGGTCAGCTACTATCCGGGCGAAGTAGTTGCTCGTATGGCTGATGTCATCGTTATTAACAAGATCGACTCCGCTTCTTTGGAGAACATCAACGCCGTTCGCGCCAACCTCGCAAAAATCAACCCGAAAGCCAAAATCATCGATGCAGCTTCCATCCTCACCGTTGACAAACCGGAAGTCATCAAGGGTAAGAAAGTCCTCGTTATCGAAGACGGTCCGACTTTGACTCACGGCGAAATGAAGATCGGTGCCGGTACCGTTGCAGCTATGAAATGCGGCGCCGCCGAACTCATCGACCCCAGACCTTACACCGTTGGCGAACTGACCACCACCTTCAAGAGATACCCGAACATCGGCACTTTGCTTCCGGCAATGGGCTATGGCGAAAAACAAATGAAGGACCTCGAAAAGACCATCGCCAAGACTCCTTGCGATGCCGTCGTTATCGGTACTCCTATCGATCTCCAACGCTTCATCAAGATCAAACAACCTTGCACCAGAGTTGGTTACGAACTCCAAGAACTCGGTCAACCCACCCTCAAGGAAGTTCTCGATGACTTCATCAAGAAACACAAACTGGTTCCCTCAGCAAAAAAAGCTGCTAAGAAAACCACTACCAAGAAAAAATAATTCGTTTTTTCTTTAATAGGAAAAGCGGACTGAGCAATCGGTCCGCTTTTTTTAATGTGTGATTTTAATGTAATGAAGTATGCGGTTGGTTTATAGTTGTCCGTCCAAACGTCCGATTGCTTCTTGTGTGATTTTCGCGACGGCGAAATCCTTCAATTGTGTAAGGTTGACGATTTGCTGGTTCCCATCGGTTTCCGGCATTTTTAACAATGGAATCAGCCAGAATTTCGCATGGATGTTCTGATGTGTGAGCACGTGCTTCTTTTGGAACCAAAGCATCGGTTTTTCTGCTGCCGCAATGCCGTTTTTTGATAGATAATCGTCGATATTGAAGTTGTCGTTTTCGGTTTCCACCAATGGAAATTCAAAGAGTCCTTTCCAAATATCGTTGCCTGTTCTTTGTTGGATAATCGTTTGATTTCCACAAAGATAAATCAGATAGTGGAAGAATCGGTCCTTGATGTGTATTTGCTGTTCCTTGATGGGCAGCACCGTCACTTGCAGGTGTTGGAGGGCATAGCAACTTTCGGCGAAGGGGCAGTTTTCGCATTGGGGGTTATGCGGGGTACACTGGATGGCGCCCATCTCCATAAGCGCCTGGTTGTAACGTCCGGCGTGCTTGGGAGGGAGGTGCTTGGTGCAGATTCCCTCAATCTTCTTGCGTGTGGAGTTGAGGGCGATGTTGTCGAAGATGCCGAAGTGGCGGCTGATGAAACGGAGCACGTTGCCATCCACGGCGGGGTAGGGGAGGTTGAAGGCAATGGAGCCGATGGCGGCGGCGGTGTAGTCGCCGATTCCTTTTAACTTTCTGATTTCTTGATAGTTATGAGGAAATTTGCCGTTGTGGTTTTCCATGATGGATTGTGCTGCGGCATGCATATTGCGGGCGCGACTGTAATAGCCGAGCCCCTGCCACACCTTGAGTACATCGTCTTCCGGGGCGGTTGCCAAGGCCTTGATATCAGGGAAATGTGCCAGGAAATTGTGGTAATACGCAATCCCCTGCACAACACGTGTTTGCTGTAAAATGATTTCGGAAACCCAGATTTTGTAGGGATCGCTTTCGCCTCTCCATGGCAAGTCGCGATGATTCTCGTCAAACCATGCGAGGAGAATGTCGGCAAAATTCATTCAGATCACATTTTAATGCGAGTCGGCGCACAAATCAGTTGGCGTCAATGATTTGGAAAAGTTCGTTGAGGTTGGGGGTGAGGATGATTTCGGTGCGGCGGTTTTTGGCGCGTGCCTCGGGGGTGTTTTCCGGATCAATCGGCAGGAATTCGCCTCTGCCGGAAGCGGAGATGCGCTGTGGGTTGATTTCGCCGTTGGCGAGGATGATTTTCACGACGGCGGTGGCGCGCATCACGCTCAAATCCCGATTGTCCTTCACCTGGCTTGAGCTGGTCATCGGCACATTGTCGGTGTGGCCTTCAATCAGCACGTTGATGGTGGAGTCGGCTTCGAGCACTTTGGCGAGTTCGCTCAGTGCCTCTTTGCCCTGGGCCTGCACCTCCCATTTGCCAGAGGCAAACAGCAGTTTCTCATCCATGGAAACATAGACTTTCCCGTTGCGTTCTTCCACCTTCAAGCCGCTTCCCTCGAAGTTGCGGAGGGCGTTGCTGACCTTCTCCTTCAATGCACGTACTTCTGCATCTTTTTGATTCAGAGCGTTTTGCAATTCGGCAAGGCTCTTCATGGATGCGTTGAGTGAATCCTCCTTGCTCTTGAGCTGCTCTGCCTGTTCATCCAATTTCCTCTGTAGGGTGTTCAACTCTTTTTCCTTTCTCTTCAAGTCGCCGGAAAGGGTGTCGATGGTGGCACTACTGCTTTTGGAGAGTTGTGAGATGTTTTGGAGCAACTCGTCATAATCCATTTTCATCTTGGCATAATCCTTTTCCGACTGGGCCAGCTTGCGGGTCAGACTCAGCGTATCTTGCTTTAGTTCATTAACTTTCGCATCTAAAGCGTTTACTTGTTGTGTCAAATTCTTGCCATGGTTTTGGCAGTCCGCCAGTTCATTGGACGTGAATTGCTTTTCATCCATGCAATCCTTGTAATTCTTATTGAGTTCTTCGTATTTCTGCTTGGTGACGCAAGCGTTGAAGCCGATTGAGGCGATTAAAATGACGGCCGCGAATAAAATAGATTTCTTCATATTAAAATATTGTAATAAACATGCAAAGGTACAACCGATTTCCTGCTTAACGCTTTGACTGAAAATTTTTTTATTCACGTTGGGATGTGGATAAATTAACATCAACGATTTTCGTACTTTTGCACACTTTTTGAAATTTTTTGCAAATAAAGTGTAGTAAATCGGAAGTCTGTGCGTCTAACGAGCGAAACTTGATTCAAAAAATCGGAAGAATGGAAAATTTGGAAAACGAATTTGAAAAAATCATCAAGGCACACCAAAACGCCATCTACACGGTGTGCTATATGTTTTCCAAGGACACCGACGAAATCAACGATTTGTTTCAGGAGACGCTCATCAACCTTTGGAAGGGTTTTCAGGATTTCCGCAACGAAAGCAGCATCCGCACATGGATTTGGCGGGTTTGTCTGAACACCTGCATCTCCTCCGAAAGGAAGAAAAAACGCAGGGTGGAGACCGTTCCGCTTTCAGTTGACATAGACCTTTTCAATGACGACGACAGCGACTCCAGACAAATCAGGATGCTCTATGACCGCATCAACCAACTGGGGCCTTTCGACCGCGCCATCGTGCTGCTGTGGCTGGAAAACATGAGTTATGAAGAAATCGGTGCCGTCATTGGCATCTCCGCCAAAAACGTTTCCGTCCGTTTGGTAAGAATCAAGGAGGAACTCAAAAAAATGTCAAACAAGTAATTTTCAATAAGATGGAAACAGAAAACGACACCTCCGAACTGAACGACTTGCGGCGGATGAACGATCTGCTGCAAAGTAAACTCGATAAGCAGGCCATCATCAATAAAGACCTGATTGAGCGCATCATTCGTGAAAAGTCCGGCACTTTAAGCAAAGAAACCACCATCCTGATTGTCTTCACCATCCTCACGCTCCCCTTCTGCTATTGGGTCTTCTATTCCCTCGGCTTCAGCTTGGGCTTTCGCATCGCCACCATCGCGATTCTTGGCGTCTCGCTCCTGATGTCCATTTATCAGCAGGTGACGCTCATTCGCAAGCGCAAATTGGACGAAGACATCCTGCTTTATGCCGAAAAAATGCAGAAATACCGCCGCCAGAACCATCTGTGGCTTGCCATTATGGTGCCTGTGCTCCTGCTCTGGATCGGCTATTTCGTTTACGACAACTTCTCCCGCTCCGGCGACTTGCATCAGGCCATCGCACTGTCCATTGCCGGCATCGTAGGGGGCATCATCGGCGCCATTTTAGGTGCCGTGCAATTCAAACGTCAGCAACGTATGGCCAAAGAGATTATTGAACAAATCGAATTGCTGAAAAAAGAGTGAGTCGAAATCGGTGAACTGAGTAAAGGCAAATCCACCCCGCTATTTGTAAATAATAAAAATGTAGATGAATCGTTAAATTGTGTTTGCCAAAGTTTTTAATATTGCTATTACAGAAAACAATAACATAAAATTAATCCATTATTAATCAAAAATCAAAAAAATGAAAAAGTTTATCTTATCGTTCTTTGCGGTGGTTTTCGTTTTCGGAATGCTGTCCGCACAGAATTTGGACTCCAAAATCGGCAACGACCCGAACGTAAGAGTCGGAAAATTGGACAACGGATTGACCTATTACATCCGTCACAATGCAAAACCCGAGGGTCGTGTGGAGTTCCGTTTGGCCGTGAACGCTGGTTCGTGCCAGGAGGATGATGACCAGCAGGGTTTGGCTCACTTCACCGAGCACATGGCCTTCAACGGTATCGAAGGTTATCCGCACAACGACATGATCGACCAATTGCAGAAGATTGGTGTCACCTTCGGCGTGGGCATCAACGCTTACACTTCATTCGATGAGACCGTTTTCATGATAACCATGCCCACCGACGACCAGAAGCACATTGACTTCGGTATTAATATATTGTATGGTTGGGCTCACGGGCTGCTCTACGACCCGAAGGAGATTGACGACGAGCGCGGTGTGATTTCCGAGGAGTGGCGTATGGGCAACA
>ONXT01000013.1 GCA_900321845.1 uncultured Bacteroidales bacterium
ATCGAGGACAGCGTGCTCATTGAGAAGTCAGGGATCCAGGCCAAGCGCTTCAAACGCCTCGCCGACCGCGACCACCTCTACTCCTTCATCTACACCGGCTGCATCCTGCACCAGACGATGATGCAATGGAAGAATGCCGGCTACGACATTTCCAACCGCCCCGACATCCTTTGCACCCTCTTCAACCTCGGATTCCAGGCCTCCAAACCGAACCCCGAACCGCGTTGCGGTGGCAGCCACATCTCCGTCGGAGGGCGCATCTACACCTTCGGCGTCATCGGCAACGACTTCTTCTACTCAGGTGAACTTTCCGAAGTGTTCCCAATGCCCGAAAAAATCTTCAAATAGCAGCTCCAAACCACTGACTGCAGCGATTATGAATTTTCAAATATAAATCCTCAATTAAAATAAAGCTATGGAAATTATCTCCAACAGAGTACGTAACATGGCAGCTTCCGAAACGCTGGCCATGACCCAAACGGCCCGCGAACTAAAGGAAGCCGGCAAAGACGTGATCAGTTTAAGCATCGGCGAACCCGATTTCAACACTCCTGAAGAGGTGAAAGAGGCAGCCAAACAAGCCATCGACGAAAACTGGACCCACTATCCGCCGGTACCCGGCTACCCCGAACTGAAAAAAGCCATCTGCGCAAAATTCAAACGCGACAACAATCTGGACTATACCCCCGACCAAATCATCGTTTCCACTGGCGCAAAACAATCTATTTATCAAGTAGTTATGGCTTTAGTCAATCCCGATGACGAGGTAATCATCCCCGCTCCTTTCTGGGTGTCATACAAAGCCATCGTGCAATTGGCTGAGGGCAAGTCGGTTTACATCCAAACCCAAATCGAAAACGACTTCAAGGTGACACCGGAGCAACTCCGCGCCGCCATCACCCCAAAAACCAAAATGATGATTTTCAGTAGTCCGTCCAACCCAACCGGCATGCTCTACTCGCACGACGAACTCAAGGCGCTGGCCGAAGTGCTGCGCGATTACCCCAACATCTTCGTCGTTGCAGACGAAATCTACGAACACATCAACTTTGAGGGCAAACACGAGAGCATGGCCCAGTTCGATTGGATGAAAGAACGCACCATCACTGTGAACGGCGTGGCCAAAGGTTTTGCCATGACCGGTTGGCGCATCGGATTCATCGGTGCTCCCGTGGCCATCGCCAAAGCCTGCAACAAGCTGCAGGGCCAGGTCACTTCCGCCACCTGCTCCATCGCCCAACGCGCCACCATCAAGGCCATGGAGATGGACCCGAAAACCTCCAAGGACATCATCGAGATGCGCAACATCTTCATGAAACGCCGCGACATGGTATTCGAACTGCTCCAACAAGTGCCCGGCTTCAAAGTCCGCCTGCCCAAGGGCGCCTTCTACTTCTTCCCCGAAGTCTCCAGCTTGTACGGCAAAAACGTACCCGCCGATTCCGCCTTCGCACAAAAATTCGGCAAGACCAAAATTGAAAACTCCACCGATTTCTGCATGTACATCCTTTACGATGCGAACGTGGCACTGGTTATGGGCAGCGCTTTCGGCGACGACAATTGCGTCCGTTTGTCCTACGCAACTTCCGAAGACAAACTTCGCGAAGCAGTCAAACGAATCAAAACTGCCGTCGAAAACATGAAATAATTCCGTTATGAACAGTGAACAGTGAATAGAATCGAGTTCTTTGAATTTTATCATAAGAAGCTGATTTTCAATTCACTGTTCACTTTTCTTTTTCTTATTTATTCATAGGAAAACGGCAACTTCCCTCCCCTTTCGAGCCTTCAAAAAATAAATTTCAACCGCCTGTTGTGCGTTTAAAAAATAGTTGTATTTTTGCAGTCCGTTTTTTAAGGAAATAAAAAAAATAAAATAAGATGAAAAGAACATTCCAACCGTCCAACAGAAGACGTAAAAACAAACATGGTTTCAGAGAAAGAATGGCAACTGCGAACGGTCGTAGAGTTTTGGCTGCACGTCGTGCAAAAGGCAGAAAGAAACTGACCGTTTCTGACGAACCCATGGGCAGAAAATAATACTGATTTTTTCGGTATTGCAAAAGGGAGAAGGCTTTATGTCTTCTTTTTTTTGTATTTTCGCGACCGAAAACTGAAATAACGAATGAAAAAAGTCTTAGTCGCTATTTTGTTTATAATCATTGGGTTACACACTTCTTTTGCCCAACCTTCCAATGTAGTGGATGAAATCATCGCCATTGTCGGCGGAGAAATCATCACGCGGTCGGAATTGGAGAAGGAGTATGCCACCTATGCCGCGCAATATAACGTCATGGACAATGAGGAGGAGACGAGATGCCTGTTGTTCAGCTACCTCCTTCGCCAGAAACTCTACCAGCACCAGTCGGAAATCGACAGTTTGGTTTTCACCGACCAAGAGGTGGACGCCCGCGTCAACTACCAGCTCAACTATTGGTTGGGACAAGTGGGTGGAAATAAGAAGATTATAGAGGATGCTTACCACAAGACGATGTCGGAAATCAAGAAGGACTTGCGTGAAGTGGTCCGCAACCAGATGATTGCCGACAAAGTGCAGCAGAACATCACTGAAGGAGTCACCATTACGCCCTCGGAGGTGAAGCGCTTTTACGACAGAATCCCCTACGACAGTTTGCCGACAGTACAGCCGGAATACGAGTTTGGGCATATCGTAAAACTGCCACCGGTAAGCGAAGAGGAGATCGCGAACATCAAGTCGCGGCTCAACGAATACCGCGAACGCGTGCTCCGCGGGGAGAAATTCTCGATGCTGGCCCGCCTCTATTCCGATGACCCTGGCTCCGCATCCAAGGGCGGAGAACTCGGCTTCGTGGAACGAGGCACCCTCTACCCCGAATTCGAAGCCGTCGCCTTCAACCTCAAATCCGGCGAAATCTCCCAAATCGTGCAAACCAAAGCCGGCTACCACATCATCCAAATGATTGAACGCCGCGGCGACAGAATCAATGTCGCACACATCCTCCTCCAGCCCAAACCTTCTGCTGATGAACAAGTTAAAGCCATCGAATACCTTGACAGCATCCGCAATGTCATCATTTCCGAAAAGATGGACTTCAGCGAAGCCGCCAAAAAATTCTCCGACGACTTGAACAAAAACAGCGGCGGATGGGTGGTCAACCCCTACAACAACTCCTACAAATTCGAGAAAGAATCCATCGAAGCCTCCACCTTCGCCACCATCAACAAACTCATCCCCGGCGAATACTCCGAACCTGTCGCCTATGTGACGGAGGAGGGCAAAATGGCCTACCGGCTCCTCTACCTCCGCACCAAAGTCGCCGCCCACAAACCCAACCTGAAAGAAGACTACGACCTGATTAAAAACGCCGCCCTCGAGGAGAAAAAACAAAAACTCATCAACGAGTGGCTGCTTGAAAAGGTGAAAACAACCAATATCAAAATCAACGAGAATTACAGAAGTTGCCCGTTCATCAAAGAATGGGGCATTCTCCAATAAAACACGACCTATGACAGACCTGAATTTTAAAGACGATGTGGAAGCCATCCAGGCTTTTGTGGAAAAATACGCCAACCTCCGAAAGGAAATCGCCAAGGTGATTGTTGGACAGGACGAGGTCATCAAAAATATCCTGATGGTGATGTTCAGCCGCAGCCACGCACTGCTCATCGGTGTGCCAGGATTGGCTAAAACATTGATGATCACCACAATAGCAAAAACCATCAACTTGTCGTACAACCGTATCCAGTTCACCCCCGACCTCATGCCGTCCGACATTATGGGCACGGAAATCCTGGACGAGAACCGCAAGTTCAAATTCGTGAAGGGCCCCATCTTCGCCAACATCGTTTTGGCGGACGAGATCAACCGTACCCCTCCGAAAACCCAGTCTGCACTGTTGGAAGCCATGCAGGAACGCTCCGTCAGTATGAACGGCGTAACCTACCAGCTGCCCGACCCGTTCTTCGTACTTGCCACCCAAAACCCGATTGAACAGGAGGGAACCTATCCCCTGCCGGAAGCCCAACAGGACCGCTTCATGTTCAACATCATGCTCGACTATCCCGAATTCAAGGACGAAGTGGATATCGTGAAATCAACCATTCACGGGGCAATGAACGAACCGAGCCAGATTCTGACCATGGAAGAGATCATTTTCTACCAGAAACTGCTCCAAAAAGTGCCGATTTCCGACAACGTATATCAATACGCGGTCAATCTGGCCACGATGACCCGCCCGCACACGCCTCAAGCGCACCCGTGGGCGAACGACTACCTCGCATGGGGTGCCGGTCCGCGCGCCTCGCAGTTCCTCATCATCGGTGCCAGAACCCACGCCATCATCGAAGGCAAGTACTCGCCCGACATCGAGGACGTGCGCGCAGTGGCCGTCAACATCCTGCGACACCGCATCATCAAGAACTACAAGGCTGAGGCTGAGGGAATTACAATCGAAGATATTATCAACAAACTGATGCACGCCTAATGCTTTTCAAAGACGTAATGGTGGACGAAGGGCTGAAAAAGCAGCTCGTGATGCTGGCGGACGAGAACCGCATCAGCCACGCGCAGCTTTTCTTGGGCAAAAAAGGTACCCACAGCTTCGCCTTGGCCGTTGCCTTCGCACAATACATATCCTGCTCCGACCGCCACGACGGCGACTCCTGCGGGAAATGCCCTTCCTGCCTGATGTTCGAGAAACTTCAACATCCCGACCTCCATCTCATCTTCCCGAATTGTACTACCAAAGAAGTAAAGAAAGACAATGATTCAAAGCAATTTATGAGTCAGTTCCGCGATTTTGTGTTCGCTCACAACTATCATATCGACTTCGATGATTGGGTGAAGGAAATGCAAAGCGAAAACAAGCAGATCTCCATCAACATCCGCGACTGCTCCAATATTATCCAACAGAATGACATCCGCTCCTATCAGGGCGGCTACAAAATCTACATTCTTTGGATGGCTGAAAAACTCCATCACACCGCCGCGCCCAAATTGTTAAAGACTTTGGAAGAGCCTGAAAACAAGACCCTTTTCCTTCTTTTGGCGGAAAGCAGCGACCAGATACTCCCCACCATCCTGTCGAGAACACAGCTGGTTAAAATTCCGCCGCTGAAAGAAAATTTCATCCGCCAGCATTTGGTAAACAACGAGCATATAGACGAAAAGGTTGCCGCCGATTTCGCCGCCATATCCGAGGGAAGCTACACAAAAGCTTTGAGTCTCATCAAAAAACAAGATGAGTTGCACCATCTGCTCAAGCAGTATGATAATTTGTTAAAGAGCCTGAACGCATACGTCACCAACGCCGATTTAACAGCTATGAACTATTTGGAAATTCAGAATATGTTCGGCGAAATCATCAAGGAGGGACGCGAAAGCCAGAAGCAGTTCATCAACTATCTTTCGCGAATGTTCCGCAATGAGCTGCTGCTCCATCAAAAGAGCGAACATCTGGTGAAGGCAACGGCGGCGGAACATGAAATTCTGGAACGCTACAAGATCTTGTTCACGGTGAAAAATGCCGCCCCCCTGCTCAACGAATGCAACCGTGCCCTCTACCATATCGAAAGAAATGTGAGTGCCAAAATGATTTTTACCGATTTGTATTTCAAGATGGCCGCCGCATTTGCCAAGCGCTAATCAGTACTTTTTCTCAATATGCTCAAATTCCCAATTAAGGTTTTCACTGAAAACGATTTTCAAATCATTGAAAATCAGCAATCTTTTGATGAATTATTGAAAGAATTCGAGTTTATTCGTGCAGCAGGCGGGATTGTCAGAAACGAAAAGGGCGAAATCCTGATGATTTTCAGGAGAGGCAAATGGGACTTTCCGAAAGGGAAAGTGGAGGCAGGGGAAGACAATGCGACCGCGGCCTTGCGCGAAGTGCGCGAAGAAACAGGCGTGACCGCGAGAATCACAGAGGGAAAGACCATTTCCATCTTCCATACCTACGATACATACGGCCAAAAAATGTTAAAAGAAACCGTTTGGTTCCCGATGCGCGCTTTATCCCAACAAAACCTCACTCCGCAAACCGAAGAAGAGATCGCCCAAGCCGTCTGGATTCCCGCCGAAAAAATCAACGAACTGCTACAAGCGTCATACGCTTCCCTGCAAGAGTTGGAAAAACTTCTATAACAAATTGATAATTAATTGTATAGAAGTCAACTATTCCTCATAAACATATTCCTCCACCGCCCCATCGCTGCTGGTTCGCCTTACCGGAAACTTGCTTTTACTCTCGTAGGTGAAATTTGTAACGCTTGCATCCCCATCGTTCACACTCGAAACACAGTGCGCTGAAAGATTGGCAACGCCCAACCCCTCAATCGTGAGCAAACCATGAAAGGGATTTTTCAACTTTTCGTAAGTATAGGTGTACTTCTGGGTTGACATCTGTCCAATAAACCGATAAGATGGGGTAATCGACTCTGTGTAAATCACTTGCGAAATATCATCCCCGTCCCACACAAAGGAGGCACCATAATAATATTTGCCATCGCCATGCACATATTTGCTTTTTTCCATGTCGGCAAACACCTGCGACGCCTCCTTGCCCAGAATCAAAGGCCGTAACTTACTCTCTTCGAGGCTTTTAACATAAACATCAAGGTGGTATCCATAACCCGAAATTTTGTTTCCCTCATGCCTGACCTGAATCGTATAATAGAGACTATCACCGACATAATAATCGATGGTATTGAGCAATTTTTTTTGATAATGATAAACGGCAACCTCCTCATTACAAGCAACTTGCGAAAGCCGATGCTGGTCATCGTACGACAATTCAAAAGTGGTGCCGGCGCCCTTGATTCCCACCAAAAGGTCATCGTCCCAAATATAATCGTAGCTGGTTATCGCCTCCGGATAGCCCATCGCATAGCAATTTCGCTGAATTAACTTCTTTTTGGGAAGAAAAACGCCCTCTTTCTGGCAGGAAAAAAGGCTGAACGACAGCAAAACGCAAAGCGAGGCAACACAGAAACGATGACGCATGACCTGATTCAACCCACAGACAACCATTGGCAACTTCGTTTAAGTCACTAACCCACAACCGCTTTATCCAGATGAATGGAGTGCGACCCCTTGATTAAAATCATGGAATCGGCAAACGGATGTTGCTGCAAATAATCATTTAACGCCTCCACATTGGGGAAGACTTTCATTCCTTGTATTTGGAGAGCGGCGAAATTCTCACCCACAAAAAAGGCATCGATGTTTTGTGCCTTGCAAAGTTCAACGATATGGCGGTGCTCACCTTCACTGATGTGCCCCAATTCCAGCATATCACCCAAAATCGCCTTCTTGTTGGGATGTGTCAGGTGGGCAAGGTTCAAAATGGCGGCCTTCATACTCGTGGGGTTGGCGTTATAGAAATCCGCAATCACCACATTGCTGCCGACCTGATTGATTTGTGAGCGGTTATTGGTCGGGACATAGTTGCTAATAGCTTCAGCAGCAGCACTTTCCGATATTCCAAAATGCTTGCCAATTGCGATAGCGCAAAGGATGTTCACAAGATTGTAATCCCCGGTCAGATGCGTGCGGAAGGTGACATCGCCCACCTTGATTGACAGATAGGGATTCATATCGACGATTTCGCCGTCGCAAGTGCTGCCTTCACATTTACCATATTTAATAATGGTAGTGGATGGGGTGGCCATCTCGGCACACTTCGTTAAAATAGCATCGCCCCCATTGACGAACAGCGTGCCATCCCGTTTTATAACAGACTCATACAGAGCACTTTTTGTTTTAATAATATTCTCTTCCGAACCGAAGCCCTCCAAATGCGCCTTTCCGATAGTGGTAATCACGCCATAGGTTGGCTGAGAAATTTGGCAGAGGTCGGCGATTTCGCCCGGATGGTTGGCGCCCATTTCCACAATTGCGATTTCTGTATCAGCGGGAATCGACAGCAGCGTGAGCGGCACACCAATGTGGTTGTTAAAGTTACCTTGGGTGAAAGAGATTTTGAATTTGGTTTTCAACACCGTAGCTATCAGCTCTTTAGTGGTAGTTTTACCATTTGTTCCCGTGATGCCGATCACAGGAATCTTCAAATTCCGGCGATGTTCGGCGGCCAATTCCTGCAATGCTTTCAGCGAATCCTGCACCACGATGCAGCGCGGATGATCCGTCAGTTCCACATTTTCGGTCACCACGTAAGCAGCCCCTTGCTCAAGAGCCTGAGTGGCGAAGCGATTACCGTCGAAATTTTCACCCTTTAAGCAGAAAAAAAGACACCCGGGGGTGATTTTCCGTGTGTCGGTACAAATTTGCGGGTGTTTCAGATAGATGGAATACATTTTAGAGTTGAAAATTGAAAATTGAAAGTTGAGAATTGAAAGTTGAAAGTTGAAAGTTGCGGCACAATTTCGCGCACGGATTGTTATAGCCAAATCAGGGTCAATTATTCAGAAAATAGGGGGCGCTTTTGGTGAATTTATGCGTCTTCTTATTCCAGACCAAATCCAGCATTGTGCCGTCAAGATATTTGAAAATTCGTTGATAATCAGACTTTTCCAATTCGTCGAGGCACGTATAGATCACCATGATGTCGTGACCGCTATGGGGCAGTTGCAACTGCACCTTCACTTGAAAGTCCTTGACGATATTCTGCGGGGTATAGTAATTTTTTTCGAGGCGGGAGACGTTGAAGATATCCTCCAATTGGAATTCGGGGAGGTAGTTTTCGGTTGGAGCCGGCTCCCACACATAGCGGGCACTGGCAGGTTCGGCGGAGGAATGAACCCGGAAGAATTTGATTTTGGAGCCGCAACTGATGCCGCAACGCGTTTCGCAAAGCGCCACCAACAGCGTGTCGCTCTCCAATTTCCAGACGGAAACTTCGTAAATCACCTCCAACGGGGTGACAATCCGGATAAAACGGGCGCGTTTGTCGTAAATCACCAACTTGTAATTTTCATAATCGCCCTTGGTGTTGCCGTTAAACTTCACCATCTTTTCGCGGATATCCATCGGCACATCCATCTCCTTTTCCGGAAAATGCAACAGAATTTCGCTGATGCTTTGCGCTTTTACATTAAAAAGCAGGCAAACAATCAGTGAAAGAAAACAGATTCTCTTGAACATTTCGCAATGGATTTTGGGATAATTGATTAACGAAAATTTGGATAGAAAATTATAGGAACATGGCCAAGAAGTATGCCATGGCAGCTCCGAGATAAGTTCCTGCAGCATAGCCGATTAAGCCGATGCAGATGCCGCTGATGAGCACTTTTTTGTTTCCCATGGCACCCACAACCGGCGGCACGAAAGGCGGGGAACAAAGCAATCCGACATTCGCCACGCAGAACAAGTCGCCGTTCACCTTGAAAATCCTGCAAAGAACGAAGTGCAAAACCACCGACACGACAATGATGTAGAGGAGGAAAAGCAGCAGAGATATAGCACTGGCATCGATGGCGTGAACATCAAATTGCGAAGCCACAATGATGCTGAAAACGAGGATGAAGAACATGCCGAGCTCGAAGGTTTTGGGCAGTTCGCGCACTTTTTTTACGAACGAGAGGGCTATGGATAACGTGGTGGTGGTGAGGATGATGACCAATTCGTTGGTGAATTTTCCCGTGAGCAGTTTTGACAGCAGGGCACCCACGCCGAAAAGTGCGATGGCGAGCAATAGCGCGAGGAGGGTTCTGCCGAAAACGCGCGGTTTCAACATACCGTCGTACTGCTCCACGCCGCTGTCCACCGTGCCATGGTGCTCCACGGAGACGGATTCATCGGCAAAGGGCAGGAGTTTGCGGAACACTTTGTAGCCGCCCGCCACGATGAAAACGATGAAGGGGAAGGTGACGAGCATCTCGAAGGTCAGCACGAGCGAAATGGTGTTGGGGTTGACCTTGAGGGCGGCACCGAGGGCACTGAAGTTCATGGTTCCGCCCGTGTAGATGGCGGTCATCATGCCGGCGACGTTGGGCAAGTCGGCAATGCCGGAGTGACGGAAAACGAAAAAGCCAGAGACCACCGCCACGACAATGGCAATGAGTCCGCCGACCAGCGCCGCCGCCGTCTTCGGAAGCGATTTCGTCCACATCCGGAAGTCGCAGTTGAACAGCATAAGCGGGATGGCGAGCATGATGGCAATGTCGCGGATCCACGTTTGCGAGGTTTGAACTTGGGCGGTGAGCGCGGGATCGCTGAAATCAAGCCAGCCGAAAAGCGACGCAGCAATACCGACCGCGTAGGCCAACATCACCGTCCCGATTTTTCGAGCCCAGCCGAACTTCTTGTATAACAGAATGATAAGTGCGGGAATCAAGAGATAACAAACTGAAATCAGTAGGGTTGTCATCATCATAACAATAGCGTTTTAATTTTCAAACGGTGCAAAAATACGATTTTTATCTGAAAATCAAAGTAATGTTACCGCAAGGGAGAGTCCATCGTAAAAAAAGTATTACTTTTGCAAACCAAAAACGACGATGGAATTTCCTGATTTTCAACGAGCGATCACCTTGGAGGGCAATGTCTATTTCGCCTCCGACTTTCACCTGGAAAACACGCCCGAAAGCCGCGTGCGCGAGGAAGAGATTGTGCGCTGGTTGGACGGGATTTCCGACCACGTCCAACATCTTTTTCTGTTGGGCGACATCTTCGATTTCTGGTTTGAATACAAGGATGTAGTGCCGCGCGGCTACTACTCCTTTTTTGCAAAATTAGCGGAATTGAAGAAGAAAAACGTTGAGTTTTACTACTTTACGGGAAACCACGACATGTGGGTGAAGGACTATTTCGCAAAAGAATTCGGAATGAGGATCTTCCGCCAACCCACCCCTTTCATCATCAACGGGAAACGCTGTCTGATTGGGCACGGCGACGGGCTGGACAAACGCGACAAAGGTTACCTCCTCATCAAAAGGATCTTCAACTGCCGGTTCAACATCGCACTTTACGGGGCACTGCCTCCACGATGGGCCTTCGCTATCGCCCGCGCCTGCTCCCACAAAAGCCGCCAATCCAACTCCTCCAAAAAGAAAAAACTCAACGAAAACGAAGCCTCCGTGATGAACTACATACACGAATACCTCCAACACTCCCCCGCCGACTGCTTCATCTTCGGACACAGGCACCGCCCCCTCGAAATCTCCGTAAACGATACCGTAACCTACTATAACACAGGCGATTGGCTCTTTCACAAATCATATCTGAAATGGACAGAAGGGGGAATTGAGCTGAAAGTTGAGAATTGAGAATTGAAAGATTAGAGATGAAGGGATGAAAGGATGAAAAGGGGTATGTAGGGCTGTCATAACATGGCGCCTATCGCGGGTTGCACCGCGTGCGTCCATGTATGCCGTTCGTTATTCTTTTTCCACAAAAATGATAAAATCCCACTCTGCGGGATTCCCTCCTCCCACACTTGGCGTGTACAAGAATACTGCGACTTTTTTGTTGGTTTTGCTGTAATAATGCTGAAATTCAGGCTGTTTGGAAATGGTTTCCCAAACATTTTCAATCATGGTTTCGTCAACGATACCATGTTCCCATGGGAGCGTTTGTTGTGCACCCGATATATCGATAAAGCAGACTCTGTCGTTCCCTGGGTAGGAGAGTCCTGCGGATTGAGCGGGCAATTCCATAAAGGAGGTGGGGAAATGAAGATTCCCACACCCATTCCAAAAAATACCTCCATAAAAAAGGAGATGACTGGGATTCTCATAAAACAATTTGATATATCCAAAATCACAAGGAGGACAATAGGTTGCCAGAAAAGGAATAGTGTCCGAGGAATCATTGGTACTATCCACATTCACAGTGGTGTATCCCTCATATTGAAAGGTTTGGTAATCCACTTTCATGATCAGAATATTGCTGTCGGCCCCTGGAATGTCGATTTCTACAGGGGCTGGTTCGGGAGTGTCAGGTTCAACGGGCACTTTTTCACAGCTGAATGCGAGAACGGCAAGGAAGAATACTCCTGTCATTTCCCAGATACGTTTAAGCAGAAGATGTTTCATTGGTTACGGGGAATTTGGGCGCAAAGATACGACAAGTTCGTTAAACTGAGAATTGAAATTTGAAAACTGAAAGATTAGAGATGAAGAGATGAAAAGATTAAAGGATTATTTCTGAGGGTAGTGGAAATTGACGGGGCAAAAGTAGGGAAATTTTGACTATGACATAACCAAAAGTTTTGTACATTTGGCGGCTCAAATTTGTTTTATGAAAAATTGTTGGAACCCATCGTCCATGTCGGCAGCAACGG